>NZ_JBFTOJ010000227.1:0-5570 GCF_056397905.1 Stenotrophomonas sp. 05L414_2 | reverse complement strand
TGGCCCGGCGCTACCGAAACGGAAAAGGGCGGATCCTCGCGGATCCGCCCTTTTTTCATTTCGCCGCCGGTGCCGCGTTGGCCTGCCAGCCGCACATCTGGCCTTCGTTCTGCTGCTTCAACCAGGCATTGACCGGGCTGAAGTACTCGATCATCGGGCCGGCATCGAGCTTGTCCGAGCCGGTCAGTTCCTTCAGCGTGGCCTGCCACGGCTGGCTGGCACCCTTGCTCAGCATCGCCCAGTACTTCTGGCCGGCTTCCTTGTTGCCGTAGAAGGTGCACTCGTGCAGCGGGCCCTTGAAGCCGGCGGCATCGCACAGGCCCTTGTAGAACTGGAACTGCAGGATGCGCGCCAGGAAGTAGCGGGTATACGGGGTGTTGCCCGGCACGTGGTACTTGGCACCCGGGTCGAAGAATTCCTCGCCACGGGCGCTGGCCGGGGCCACGCCCTGGTACTTGGCCTTCAGGTCCCACCATGCCTTGTTGTAGTTGTCCGGGGTGATCGAACCATCGAACACGCCCCAGCGCCAGCGGTCGATCATCAGGCCGAACGGCAGGAACGACACACCCGACAGCGCCATGCGCATCTGGTTGTTGATGACCGCTTCGCGGCTCTCGGTCGGCGCGTCGACCAGCCCGATCGAGCTGAGGTACTTCGGCGTCATCGCCAGCACGATGGTGTCGCCGATCGCTTCATGGAAGCCATCGTTGGCGCCGCCCTGGAACAGCGGCGGCAGCGGGTTGTAGGCCAGGTCGTAATAGATGTGGCCCAGCTCGTGGTAGATGGTGGTGAAGTTCTCTTCGTTGGGCTTGATGCACATCTTGGTGCGCACATCGCCTTCCATGTTCATGTCCCACGCACTGGCGTGGCAGACCACGTCGCGGTCATCGGGCTTGATGAACTGGGTCTTGTCCCAGTACGACTGCGGCAACGACGGCATGCCCAGCGATACGTAGAAATCCTGTGCACGCTCGGTCATCTGCTTGGCGGTGCGCAGTTCGGCCTCGCGTTGCGCCTTGTACTGCGCGGCTACGTTCGCATCCTTGCCGGCCTTGGCCAGCGCCGCGCTCAGGTTGGTCTGGTACTGCTTTTCCAGCGCTGCAGTGATGTCCAGGCTGCCGGCGCCCGGGTACGGTTCCAGCTGGTCCCACAGGTTGGACCAGTCCTGCTGCCACATGTTGCCCATCAGGTGCGCGGCGATCAGGCCGTTGCCCACCTCGGCCTTGTCCTTGCCATAGGTCTTGTCCAGCTTGCCGCGCGCGTAGCAGTGCAGCTGCTCGTACATCGGCTTGACCTGTTCCCACAGGCGATCGGTTTCCGGGCCGATCTGCTCCGGCGGCATGTCATAGCCACTGCGCCACATCTGCCCGGCATCGGTGAAGCCCATGCCCTTGGCACCTTCATTCACCAGGCCGACGAACTTCTGGTAATCACCGCGCATGCTCTTGGTGGTGCTGTGCCAGCCCTGCCAGGCATCGAGCTGCTGGTCATAGTCGCGGCTGCGCGCCAGCACCTGCTCCAGTTCGCCCAGCTGGCGGCAGGAGTTGGGATCGTTGGCGTCGGTGCAGTACTTGCCTGCGCCGTAGCTGCCTTCCATGCGGGTGGCGATCTGGGTCAGTTCGGCCAGCTTGGCCGGGTCGCGCGGCGCCGGCATCGACGACATCAGCTTCAGCAGGTGGATCGCGCGCTTGCTGTCTTCGCTCATCGGCTTGCCGTCGAACTTGCCGGCCTGCTCGATCCAGCTGTTGAGCTGGGTCAGCGAACGCTCGTTGGCCTTGGCCGCGATGCGCTCTGAATCGCTGTTGATGTAGGTGGAGGACAGCCACTGCGCCGAGGTCATCTCCGGGTAGGCCGCCTTGAATTCGGCATTGATGCGGGCCACGAACTGGTCAGCGGTTTCGCCGGCCGGTGCACTGCTGCTGGCGGTCTCGGTGCCTGGGGCGGCTTCCTTCTTGCAGGCGGCCAGGGCCAGCGTGGCGGCGGCGATTGCCGAGGCCAGCAGGAGATGACGGTGTTTCACGGGCGATCCTTGGGTGGTGAACGACCGCCGAAGGCTAGTGGGCAGGCGTTGCCACCGCAAGTGGCGGAAGTCGGCCGGGCGGCGCCCAGGGACCGCGACATCGCATGCGCGCTGTCGCTCCCACGCTTCGCTGCGCGAAACGTGGGCCCCACTTACCAGCTCCCAGACCCCCGCCGCTTCGCGGCCGCCCCCTGACTCAGGGGGCTCTGCCCCAGACGCAATTCGGTGATGGCAGTAGATCCACGCCATGCGTGGATGAGATCTGTCAGAAATCGAGACTCAAATTCGGATCCGACCCCGTGCCGACCAACGGTCGGCACCCACCAACAGCAGCGGAAATCTGTCGAAGGCGGGGTGGGTCCGGTTGCGGGGGCGTGAGCGCCATGGGCCCGAGGTATGCCTCGGGCGGGTTGGGCAGGACGCCCAACCCCGGTCTTGCCGTGTGCGCAGGACAGCGCACACGAGCAAGGCGCGACCGAGCCTCCATGGACGGATTTACGGCGTCCCCCGCAACCGGACCCACCCCGCCTACCCACAGGAACCCCGCTGTTGCTGTTGCTTCGGCCGTTGCCGTTGCCTCTGCGGGTGCAGGGCGCAGCCCTGCCGACAAACCCTAACTCTCGCAGCCGGCGAACAGGTCGCGATCCCGCTCGTACAGCGAGGTTTTCACCTGCATCAGCCCCAGCACCGACGGGAACAGGTTGTCGTGGTCGGTGTAGCTGGCCGAGCGCTTGCGCACGCACTGCAGGTCCAGTCCACGGCTGCTGGCGAAGCCCGGCGAGAACCACATCGTCATCGGCACCCGGGTCTGCTCGGCCGGTGCGATCGCGTACGGCACACCGTGCAGGTACAGGCCCTTTTCGCCCAGCGATTCACCGTGGTCGGACAGGTAGATCATCGCCGTGTCGTAGTCCTGCAGGCCCTGCAGCGTGCCGATGGTCTTGCTCAGGAAGTGATCGGTGTACAGCACGGCGTTGTCGTAACTGTTGGTGATCTCTTCGCGCGAGCAGCGACCAATGTCCTGGGTGTCACAGGTCGGGGTGAAGCGACGGAAGGCGGCCGGGTAGCGCTCGAAATAGGCCGGGCCATGGTTGCCCAGCTGGTGCAGCACCACCACTCGATCACCCGGGCGCGCACGCACCTGCGTCGCCAGGTCCTGCAGCAGGATCTCGTCCATGCAACGGCCATCGGCACACAGCCCCGGCGTGGTCGCGTCCGACAGCGACTGGAAGTCCAGGCCCTCGCATACGCCCTTGCAGCCGGACTGGTTGTCGCGCCACAGCGGCGCGATGCCCGCGCGGTTCAGTACATGCAGCAGCGACTGGTGCGCACGGATCTTCTTCTCGTCATACTCGTGGCGTCCCCATGGCGAGAACAGGCAGGGCAGCGAAACCTCGGTGCTGGTGCCGCAGGAGTGCATGTCCGGGAAATTGACCACCGCCGCCTGGGCCAGCTCCGGCGTGGTGTTGCGGCCACCATTCAAGCCCCAGTTCTGCGCGCGTACCGTTTCGCCCATCACGATCACCAGCAGGCGTGGCTTGCTCGTTGCTGCGCGCGGGGTCGCCTTGGCATCGGTACCAATCGGCAGCTTCGGCGCGCGTTGCACCGGGTTGTCGCCGCGCAGCGCACGCGGCAGCCCCAGCAGCACATTGGCCGGCGTTGCCAGGTAGCGCACTTCGCGCTGGTTGCGCATCAAGGCCGACACATCCTGGAAGGACACCAGCGCGCCACCGAGTGCGGTGACCGCAGCGACCAGCAGGAAGCCGATGCGCCACAGCAGGCTGCGGCCCCAGCTGCGGCGGCGCAGGTCAACACGCCACAGCACCACCATCGGCAACACAGCCAGCAGCAGGACCGGCCACAGCAGCGACACCGTCATCAGTTCGCGGCTTTCCTTGGGGTCGGTAGCCAGCACGTTGCGCAGCATGTCCGCATCCAGATAGATGTGGTAACGGCTCATGTAGTGCGCGGCAAACGCGGTGACCAGCAGCAGCACGCTGATCACCACCTTGGCATTCCAGCGCCACACCAGGATGCCCAGCAGCACACCGTGTGCACCCAGCAGCAGCAACAACAGCGAAAGCGCATAGCGCAGGCTGCCCGGATGGCTGGCCATGGCGCTGTGCCAGAACAGGCCATTGCCGGCCACAGCGAAGAACAGGCTGGTCAGCACGATCAGTGCTTCGGTGGACAGCTGTGGCCGCCATGCGCGGATGCTGGCCAGTGTCGGCAGCCGCAAGGAACGTTGGACCGATGCGTTCATGCAACCGCCTCCTGGCGGGTCGAGCGATCCAACTGGCGGCGGACCACCAGATACAGGCCCAGCGACAGCAGCCAACAGATCAAGGCGGTGGCAACGTCATGCGAAAGGAAGTGGGCGCCGCGCAGCTGTTGGCCGATGCCGAACACCAGGCCGCTGCCGAGGCCGATCCACAGCCCGGCCCAACGCCAGGCGGGGCGCCACAGCAGCGCGAAGAAGTACAGGCACATCCATGCGTATCCCGCGCTTGCGTGGCCGGCGGGGAAGCAGGCGCGGGCGGCCATGCCGGTCGGGCGGCTGCTGAGAAGACCGACGAACGGATCGTGTCCGCCATAGCGCAGCAGATCCCACGGGCAGTCCATCGGCACCAGCGACTTCAGCAGCGAGATCAGCCCGGTGCCGAGTGCCACGGCCACCACCACATACAGCAGCGCCCAACGCAGCGTGCGATCGCGGCCGCGGCGCCAGTGGTGGAAGCACAGCAGCATCGCCACCAGTGCCGCAGCGGTGCTCAGCCACTTGCCGGCCTTGTGCACCACCGAACGCGTCAGCCATGCATCCTGCAGCGCCCAGCGGCCGCCTTCCAGCCGGAACAGATGGTCGGCCAGCCACTGGTCGCCACCCAGGCCCATCAGCACGGTGAACACCGCAACGCCGATGACAGAAGGCAGCCAAAGATGGGTAACGGCAAAACGCGACGCCAGCAGCGAGGGCGCAAAGGAGACTGCCGGGACAAGAGGGCGAGCGGGCATGCAGGGAAGGGGCCGTTACGGGAATCCGCGGCCATGCTCGTCACTGGCATGTCGGAGAAGGGTCGTACACGCGTTTGCGCCGGGTTAATCGGTGCCCGGCGCGCATCATCGTTCAGTCTTCTTCGTCGTTGGCGCCTGCACGCTCGGCATGGCAGGCCGCATCCCAGGCGGTGCCCGGAAGCAACTGCCAACGATTGCGATTGGCAACACCGATCTCGATGACCTGGGCCGGATCGACACAGGGGCTCATGGCCTTGTCCAGTACCAGCAGCCAGCGCTTGTCCGGCGCCTCGGCCAACCATGGACCGGCGTCGTGCCACTGCTCTGCCCACGGCCGCTTGAAGCCGAACTCGCGCACCGGCCGGTCGGCCTGCAGCAGGTTCTGTTCGCGCCAGGCCACCAGCGCCAGTTCCGCATCGGGGCCGATCCGTGTGCCCACCCGGCGCATCACCGCCGACGCCGAGGCGTAGGGGTCCAGCGCCGGTATCAGCACCAGTCCGTACAGCATCCACAGCAGGCCGTGGGTGAGCAGTACCAG
>NZ_JBFTOJ010000226.1:0-5586 GCF_056397905.1 Stenotrophomonas sp. 05L414_2 | reverse complement strand
GGATCACTTGACATCACAAACACCAGCTCCCAGTCGCGCAGGCCCATCACCGCCGAGTCATACGACTCACGCGCCAGCACRTACTGGGCGACGTTGCTGCGATTGACCGCTTCRTTGSTGGTGATSGTYTCGCCCTGGAACGTGCCGCGCAGGCGCGCAACCGTKGCCGTRCCCGTATAGGCATCAGCCATCACCAGGAACGGCACCTTCTCCTTCAACGGCAGCATGTAGTAGTAGCCACCGGCCAGCGCCAGCGACATCAGCAACGAACCGGTGGCGACCCACCAGGCACGGCGCTCGCTGCGCCGGGCCATGTCGGCCACGGTGATCTCGTAGCTGACCGCCTTGGCGACCGACTGCTCGACCTTGGGGCTGTTGCCTGCATCCTTCTTGCGGAACATGGGTTCTTCCGTACTGCTGAAACATCAATGGGCGCGACGCCCCTGCGCCAGGCGCGGGGTGCGGCACGTTCGATGATTTCGACGCGGTCTCAGCTGCCGCTGCTGGCTTCAGGATCCTGGGCCGACGCGGTCGGCGTCGATCCAGCGCTCTGCACGACGATCTGGTTGCCGACGATGGAGACGGAAACGCCCTGCGCCGCATAGGCCGCCGTGAGATCGATCACGGCCTGCTGTGCGTTGGTGGTGTCGATCTCCGACACCGCGCCATACAGGGTGAAATCCGAACTGAGGCGATAGTCCAGCGTACGGCCGGAATCCTTGGCCCAGCGCTCGAGCATGGCCTTCAGCGTGCGATCCATCGGCGACGCCTGATAGACGTAGCTGGAGTACAGCGGAATCTCGGTCGGAGCCGTCGCGAAACGGTTGACCGGCTTCCAACGCCCTCCAAAGTCGGGTGCGGGCTTGGTGGCACAACCTGCCACCATCAACGCCGCCACTGCGGCGATGGACATTTTTGCAATAAACGCCTGATTCATACGGGCTTCACTTTGACGTACGAAAAAGCAGTCCCGATGTTGGTCCCTTGGTCGTCCGGCACTGCGCGATGCACGCCGGAAACGTAACGAATGCACTGCTTAACAGCACATGGGCACGGTTCCCCTGCAGCTCGAAAGCTGCCAACCAAGTCGCGTGAAGCAACCTCATCCGAGGCCCCTCTCACGCACCCTCACCAACGTCGGAACCATCCCTGTTCCCATGGCTGAAACTCCTGGCCACTCTGAAAGCATGACGAATCACACAGATCCGCAAGCCACGCATAGAGTCGCACAACTACGCGTCAATTCGATGTCAGACAAATCTGAATTTTGACCAACGTATGGCGTTTCTTTGACGCGCTTCACTAATTCACCTCAATGAATGCGTGCATGCGTCACACTTTCAAGTCTGCAACTTAGACATCAAGCATCGGCACGTCAACCTTTGGCAGTAGACGTGACGTGAAATAGCGGTCCTTGTAATAGCGAATCTTGTCGCACTTGACCGGATGCGGGATGCCTTCGTACAGGAACACCTCCTTGTCCGGCCCCATCGCCTTGAGCTCCTGCGGCAGCATCAGCGCGCGACGCTCCTCGGTGAAGCTGTGGGTCTTTTCGCGCGCGTGGGTGACGTTCTTCTTGCGGATGGTGGTGTAACCCAGCATGTCCGAATAGTCGTTGGCGTCCTGCTGCTCGCGTGGTGCGTACAGGATCTGCAGCGCATGGTTGGTGATGATCGTGCGCGAGACCTCGCGGCCATAGGTGGCATCCAGCTGCGACATGCTCTGGATGATCGGCAGCAGGCGCACGTTGTAACCGGCCATGTAGGACACCGCCGAGGCGATGATTTCGACCTTGCCGATCGAGGTGAATTCGTCCATCAACAGCAGGCACTGGTACTTCAGGTCCGGATTGGACTTGGGCAGTTCCTTGGTGTTGAGGTTGATCAGCTGACTGAAGAACAGGTTGATGATCAATCGGCTTTCGGCCAGCTTGTTGGGCTGGATGCCGATGTAGATGGTCATCTTCTTCTTGCGCACGTCGGTGAGCAGGAAGTCGTTGGTGCTGGTGGCCTTGTCCAGGACCGGGTTGATCCAGGGGTTCAGCGGTTCCTTGAAGGTACCCAGGATCGAGGCGAAGGTCTCGTCGGCCTGGGACAGCATGTTGGCAAACGCCGAGCGCGCGTTGCTGCTGAGGAATGGGCGCTCGGACAGGCCCTTGAGGAACTTCTTCAGGTCACTGCCATCGCCGGAGGACAGGCGGTACACCGCACCCAGGGTCGGCGTGCCCTGCCCGCCTGGGAAGCCGCTGCTGCGCTCGTCATCCCAGTTCTCGAACAGGTACAGGGTGAAGGCGATGAAGGCATTGCGCGCCTGGCTGATCCAGAACTTCTGGTCTTCCGAGCCATCCGGATACAGCATCGCACCGATGCTCATCAGGTCCGAGACACGGAACGCCGGGTCGTCGGAGACATAGCTGAGCGGGTTCCAGCGATGGGTGCGGCGATCTTCGGCGAAGGGGTTGAACAGGTAGATCTCCTGCCCCTGGCTGGCGCGCCAACCACTGGTCAGGTCGAAGTTTTCCTGCTTGATGTCCAGCACCACCAGCGATTCGCCGTACTCCAGCAGGTTCGGGATGACCACGCCGACGCCCTTGCCCGAACGGGTCGGGGCCGCCAGGATCACGAATTGCTGGCCGTCCAGCCGCACCAGCTTGCCGCCATGGCTGCCGACCACGATGCTCTGGCCGCTCTTCTTGAACATGCCATGCTTGGCCAGATCGGCGCCGGTGGCAAAGCGCGCGTCACCGTGCAGCGAACGCTTGTCCTTCTTCAGCAGCACGACCAGGCCGACGATGGCCAACACCAGCAGCGGCAGGCCGAAGCCGAGGTAGCCGGCCCACTTGATCTTGCCCACGAACGGGGCAACCTGCGGCTGGCCGAGGGCGTGGAAATACTGGTAATAGGTATTCCAGGTGAGCAACTTGGTATCCAGACCAAGCAGCAGCAGCGTCAGGTAACCGGAAAGCACGAACCCAAGCAGCAGGGTCGCCAGCGTGATGATGGCGATGAGCAGATACTTCTTACTGGACAACACCCGAATCCTCCATGATGCGCCCGAGGGCGCGACGGCTTAGCGGCGGCGTCGCTGCGACGCCTTCCTCCGCAGGTTGACTTCATTCTCCAGCCCGGGCTCCACGCCCTCTTCCCGCACCAGTTCCTCAAGGTACCGGCGCGCATCGGCCAACGACATCAGGTCGGTCAGACGTTCCCCACCGTCGACGATGACCGCATGGCCGACCACATCGCCGGGAGCGTACACCGGCTCGTGGGTCACCGCTACCAGACGGAAGCGGCCGCGTAGTTCGAGCTGATGGGTGTATTCCTGCATGTCTCATCTCCCTGATGGAATCCAGATGCCATTCCTGCAGCGTCCGATGATGCCTGCACGGCCGTGGTGGCGGCATGCAGACAGTCCGTACGACAATACACGCTTGCACCGGGGAGATCGCAATGGACTGGGTAGAACGTGCACGCATGCTGGCGGTGGAGGCCCATGCCGACCAGGTCGACAAGGCAGGGCACCCCTACATCGGCCACGTTGGCCGGGTGGCCGCTGCCGTGCGCGGCGATGATGAAGCAGAGGCGGTGGCCTGGCTGCATGATGTGATCGAGGACTGCCCGGCCTTCGCTGGGCAGGTGCAGGCCTTTCCCGCCCCGTTGCAGGACGCGGTCCGGCTGCTGAGCCGGACGCCTGCGGCGGATGCCGACACGTACTACGCACGAATTTCGGCGGATCCGCTGGCACTGAAGGTCAAGCTGGCCGACATCGCCGACAATGCCGATGAAGCGCGGCTGGCATCGCTGGATGCCGCCACCGCCGAGCGCCTGCGTGACAAATACCGACGGGCCTTGGCGGCGCTTGGCCAGCAGGCCACGCCGGCAGCACCACCCATCGAACACTGATTTACCCCCAGCCCGGCTGATGCCTGTTGCGGTGCAGCAGTACAATGGGGCGCCTCCCCGCCCCTTTGCGCCCCCGAATGAGCCCCAACTCCCCTCTGGCCGCTCGGCTGACGCCGCGCCAGCGTACCCTGATCATCCTCGCCCTGTCGTTGGGCGGCTTCGCCATCGGCACCAGTGAATTCGCCAGCATGGGCCTGATGCTGGAGATCAGCCGCGGCCTGTCGATCAGCGAGACGCAGGTCGGCCACCTGATCAGCGCATACGCCATCGGCGTGGTGGTGGGCGCTCCGATCCTGGCCTTCGTCGGCGCCAGCTTCCCGCGCCGCAAGCTGCTGCTGGCGTTGATGGGGTTCTATGCCGTCGGCAATCTGGCCAGCGCGTTGGCGCCGAACTACGGCACGATGCTGGTGGCGCGCTTCGTCGCTGGCCTGCCGCATGGCGCCTACTTCGGGGTGGCGATGCTGGTGGCGGCAGCGATCAGTCCGGCCGGCCAGCGCGGCCAAGCAATGTCGCGCGTGCTGTTGGGGCTGTCGGTGGCGATCCTGATCGGCAATCCGCTGACCACCTGGCTGGGCCAGCAGCTGAGCTGGCGTACCGCCTTCGCCCTGGTCAGCGTGTTGGCCATCGCCACAGTGGCGATGATCGCGCGCTTCCTGCTACCCGATCCGGATGAGGTGCGGACCTCGCCGATGCGCGAGCTGCGCGCATTCAACACCCCCCAGGTATGGCTGGCGCTGTCTATCGGTGCGGTGGGCTTTGCCGGCATGTTCTGCGTGTTCACCTACCTGGCACCGACACTCGTGCAGGTGACCGGCGTGGCCGAGTCGTGGATGCCGCTGGCAGTAGGCGTGTTCGGCATCGGTGCGATCATCGGCAACATCGCTGGTGGCTGGCTGGTCGACAAATTCCACTTCAAGGCCGCCGCCGTGGTGCTGGTGTGGTCGATCGTGATGCTGCTGCTGTACCCGCTTGCTGCAGAATCGGTGTGGACCATCGGCCCGATGATCATCACCGTGGGCACGATGGGCGCCCTGGCTGCGGTGTTGCAGACGCGCCTGATGGACGTGGCCGGCGAGGCGCAGACCCTGGCCGCCGCCTCCAACCATGCGGCGTTCAATACCGCCAATGCGCTCGGCCCGTGGCTGGGCGGCATGGCGATCAGCGYCGGCTTCAGCCCGGCCACCACCGGTTACGTAGGTGCGGCGACGGCGGTCGGCGGCCTGCTGCTGTGGTGCGTGTCGGTGATGCTGGAGAAGCGCAGGATTGCCATCGCCGGCAGCCGCTGAACTGCGCACGGTTCGTCAGCCGTCGCCCAGGCGACGGTGTTGCCCTGGAGRCAACAGGCAGCACCACGCTGGCAGCGGCTGCACACCGCACCTACCGCAGGCAATAGCTGAAGCGTTCGTCCAGTGCCATGGCCTCATCCTGGCGCTGCACCCGCTCAAGTACGTCGACGATCTGCTGGAAGCGAGGCCCCAGCGCCTCTCTGGAAACCTGATGGCCGTTCCAGGTCAGCTGCAGCGGGCGCTCGACGCTGGCACTCAGCAGATCCCAGAGGGCGTCGAGATTGTTCCCATAACCGCGCTCGACACCCAGTGCGAGCGCCAGCGTCTCGTGGAATGCCCGCTCGCTGTGGATGCGGTTGCCGTCCAGTTCGATGTCCATTGCGAGCTACTCCGTTGCC
>NZ_JBFTOJ010000225.1:0-7075 GCF_056397905.1 Stenotrophomonas sp. 05L414_2 | reverse complement strand
GCCTGACCGTGGCCCGGGCTGTACACCGCTGGGCTTCAATGACAATCACCGCAACCCGGGCTGCGCGCCGTGGCCGATCCGCAGCGACGCCGCGCCGAGCCTGGTCGACCCCGCCTCGCATCGGCTGTGGACGGCCAACAGCCGCGTGGTGGACGAGGCGACGCTGGCCACGGTCGGCAATGGTGGCTACGACCTCGGCGCACGCGGACGGCAGATCCGCGACCTGCTGGCCACGCAGGAGCATTTCGACGAGCACGACCTGCTGGCGATCCAGCTCGACGACCGCGCGGTGTTCCTGCAGCGCTGGTGGGTGCTGCTGCACCAGGTGGTCGAACACAGCGACGATCCGGCACTGAAGCGGTTGGGCACGGTCAGCAGCCATTGGGAGGGTCGCGCCGCGATCGATTCGGTCAGCTACCGGGTGGTGCGCGAGTTCCGCACACAGGTACTCGACACGTTGACCGATGCGCTGCTGGCACCGGCCCGGGCACCGCTGGGCGAGGATTTCCTGGCACCGCGACTGGCGCAGCTGGAAGGCGTGGCCTGGCCGATGCTGCAGCAGCGCCCGGCCAACCTGCTGCCGCCCGCGTACACGAACTGGGATGCGCTGCTGGCCGATGCGGCGCGCCGTACCGAAGCGGAGCTGTCCGCGCAGGGGCCGCTGGCGCACCGCATCTGGGGCGAGCGCAATACCGCAGCGATCTGCCATCCGGTCGCGCGCGCCCTGCCCGCCTTCGCCAGCCGCTGGTTGTGCATGCCGGCCGATCCCCTGCCCGGCGACCGTGACATGCCGCGTGTACAGACGCCGGCGTTCGGCGCCTCGCAGCGCATGGTGGTCTCGCCCGGCCACGAGGCCGATGGCATCGTGCACATGCCGGGTGGGCAGAGCGGCCATCCGCTGTCGCCGTACTGGGGCGCCGGACATGAGGACTGGGTGCATGGCCGCCCCACCCCGTTCCTGCCCGGCAAGGCGCAGCACACGTTGACGCTGCTACCGGCGCGATAGCGCTGGCCGGCCACGGCATGATGCCCGCCGCGTGTGCGTGGCTGCCGGCCAGCGGCCGGCACTACCCTGCCATCAGGCCGCGGGGGATGCCCTGCACCGCCACCGGGCGCGACCGGGTCAGGCCTTGCGGCGCTCGATCAGGTTCAACAGCGGCCCGGTCATCGCAGTGGTCACCAGTGCCATGATCACCAGCACCGCAAACAGGCGGTCGCCAAGCAGGCCCAGCTCGTAGCCCAGGTTGAGCACGATCAGCTCCATCAACCCGCGGGTATTCATCAGTGCACCCAGTCGCCACGCTTCGCGCGAGGTCATGCCGGTACTGCGCGCCGCGCTCCAGGTGCCCAGCAGCTTGCCCACTGTGGCCATGGCGATCACCACGACGCACAACGCGATGTCACTGGTCTGCAACGCATCGGCGCGCATGCGCAGGCCGGTCATGGCGAAGAACAGCGGCAGCAGCAGCGTCACCGCGAACGGTTCGACCCTGGCCACCAGCAGGTGCCGCAGCTGCGCGTTGGACGACACCGCCACGCCTGCAGCGAAGGCGCCGAACAGCGCATGGATGCCGAGCACTTCGGTGACCAGCGCACTGGCCAGCGACAGCAGCAGGATGCCCAGCAGCCAGCGCCCTTCGCGACCCGGCGCGATGGTCTGGCGGGCGAACCACGGCTTCACCAGTCCCAGCATCAGCGCGATGAACGCCACCACGCACAGCAGGTTGAGGCTGGCCGGCAACCAGCCGGTGGCCTGCGCTGCCGCCACGATCAGCGCCAGCAGGCACCACGCGGTAGCATCGCCCAGCGCCGCGCAGGCGATGGCGGTCTGCCCCAGCGGTGTGTGGGTGATGCCGCGATCAGCGAGGATGCGCAGCAGCACCGGGAAAGCGGTGATGCTCATCGAAATACCGACGAACAGCGCGAACGCGGTGAAACCCACGCCCTGCGGGCCATGCTGCGGGTACAGCCAGATGGCCAGGACCACACCAAGCACGAACGGCACCGCGATGCCTGCGTGGCTGACGGTGAAGGCGAATCGACGGCGCCCACGCAGCGCGCCCAGATCCAGTTCGGCACCAGCCACCAGCAGGAACATCAGCACACCCAGCTGGCTGAGCATACCCAGCGGCCCGAGCGAAGCGGCCGGGAACAGTGCACCGTGCACCTGCGGCAGCAGGCTGCCCAGCAACAGCGGCCCCATCATCAGGCCGGCGGCCATCTCGCCGATCACGGCCGGCTGGCCGAAACGCTTCAACAGCGCACCGGCGCCCTTGGCGACCAGCAGCAGCACCAGCAGCTGCAGCAGGAACAGGCCGAGCGGCGAGGCCAGGTGATGTGCCCAGTCACTGCCGACCACGGCTTCGGCCTTGCTGGCCACCGTCGGCAGCCCGGGGCCCGCATAGCGCGCCAGCAGCAGGCCGACCAGCAGCGGCACGCCGGCCCACACCAGGTAGCGCCAAGCCCACTTCGTCGGCCTCACGGGACCTCCGGTCTGTACGTCCATGAACATTCCCCAATGTGCAGGGGGCTGATGATACGTCCCTCGCCGCCCATGCGCTGCAGGGCTCGCCGGGCATGGCCCGGCGCTACCCGTGTGGCTGCCGCTCGGCGCGGCCGATCAGGCCAGGGCCTGCTCGTGCACGCCGGCGATGGCGCGGCCCGATGGGTCGGCGGCGGCGGCGAAGCTGGCATCCCAGGCGATCGCTGCCGGCGAGGAACAGGCGATCGACTTGCCGCCCGGCACGGTTTCAGCCGCCGCATGGCTGGGGAAGAACTGCTCGAACAGGTGACGGTAGTAGTACGCCTCCTTGGTCTGCGGCGGGTTGTGCGGGAAGCGCTTGTCGGCCGCAGCCAACACGCGGTCGCTGACCTGTGCTTCGGCGTGCGCCTTCAGGCCATCGATCCAGCCATAGCCGACGCCATCGCTGAACTGCTCTTTCTGCCGCCACAGGATGCTGTCCGGCAGGTAGCCCTGGAAGGCTTCGCGCAGTACCGCCTTCTCGATGCGGCGACCACCAAAACCGGCGCCGACCATCTTGTGCGCGGCATCGAATCGCATCGCCACGTCGAGGAACTCGCGGTCCAGGAACGGCACGCGCGGCTCCACGCCCCAGGCCATCATCGACTTGTTGGCGCGCAGGCAATCGTAGTTGTGCAGGGCGTCGAGCTTGCGCACCAGTTCCTGGTGGAATTCGCGCGCGTCCGGTGCCTTGTGGAAGTACAGATAGCCGCCGAAGATCTCGTCGCTGCCTTCGCCGGACAGCACCATCTTCACCCCCATCGCCTTGATCCGGCGCGCCAGCAGGAACATCGGCGTGGAGGCGCGGATGGTGGTGACGTCGTAGGTTTCAATATGGCGGATCACCTCCRGCAGCACGTCCAGGCCTTCTTCGAAGGTGTATTCGAAGCCGTGGTGGACCGTGCCCAGTGCTTCGGCGGCCACCGCAGCAGCGGCCAGATCCGGCGAGCCCTTCAGGCCGATGGCGAACGAATGCAGGCGCGGCCACCACGCTTCGCTCTGCCCGCCATCTTCGATGCGACGACGCGCATAACGTGCTGCCACGGCGGCAACCAGCGACGAATCCAGCCCGCCCGACAGCAGCACGCCGTACGGCACGTCACTCATCAACTGGCGTTCGACCGCATGTTCGAAGGCCTGGCGCAGCTCGGCGAGATCGGCCGGGCGGCCCTGCACGTCGTCGTACTCGCGCCACGGCTGTTGGTAGTAGCGCACCAGCTCACCGCTGGCGCTGTCGTAGTAATGGCCAGGCGGGAACTGGGCGACGTCGGCACAGGTATCGACCAACGCCTTCATTTCAGAGGCGACGCGCAACCGCCCCTGCGCATCATGGCCCCAGTACAGCGGCACCACGCCGACCGGGTCGCGCGCGATCAGTACACGGCCCGCACTGCGATCCCATAAAGCAAAAGCGAAGATGCCGTTGAGCTGCTCCAGCCACTGCGCCGGCGACCCGCCCTGGCAGTACAGCGCGTTGATCACCTCGCAGTCCGAGCCGGTCTGGAAGGCATAGGCCTGGGCAAGTCCGGCCTTGAGCTGCTGGTGGTTGTAGATCTCGCCGTTGACCGCCAGCGCCAGCTGCCCGTCTTCGGACAGCAGCGGCTGCGAGCCGCCTGCCGGATCGACGATGGCCAGGCGCTCGTGCACCAGCAGCGCGCCCTCGTCCAGGTACACACCGCTCCAGTCCGGGCCACGATGACGCTGGCGCTGCGACAGCTCCAGCGCATGGCGGCGCAGGGAAGGAAGATCGTCACCGGCCTGCAGGCCGAAAATACCGAAGATCGAACACATGGGTGGAACTCCTGTTGTGGGGAAGTACACGGGGGGAAGGTGTTCGACCGGCCATCCAGGCCCGGGTGGGGCTGCGCCCGGGCACAAAAAAACCCGCATCGGCCGATGCGGGTTTTCTGGTGTCCGGGCGTATGTTGCTGTCTATCTACCCAGGGCGCAGTCCCGCATCGGCCGCGCACGATTATTCGCACGCAGATTATTGCGGTTGGTGTTGTTGACGGCGGTGGCCAGGCGGATCGACATGGCATCGACCCTACCCCGCTTTCCGGCACGGCGCAACCGTTGCGTTGGCAACCACTCCGCAGAGCGCATAATGGCCCGCCATGAAACGTGCAATGGAAATGCAACACCGCAACGGACGCAACGCGGCTCTGGCCGCCCTGATCTGCCTGGGCCT
The DNA here is from genome assembly GCF_056397905.1 of Stenotrophomonas sp. 05L414_2. Taxonomy (NCBI): domain Bacteria; kingdom Pseudomonadati; phylum Pseudomonadota; class Gammaproteobacteria; order Lysobacterales; family Lysobacteraceae; genus Stenotrophomonas; species Stenotrophomonas sp. 05L414_2. The sequence goes on along the minus strand of NZ_JBFTOJ010000225.1, from coordinate 2,366 downwards.
GGCCGCCTGCCAGACCCTGCCCCCACCCTCGCTCCTTCCGCCGGCTCAGCAGCAGAGCCTGGAACAACGCGGAACCGACGGCAGCTTCGAGGGGGCCTTTGATACCGCGGAAACCTTCGAGCGCTTCAACGATCCGCGCGCCATCGCCTATTACGAGCGTGCCGCAGCGGTCACCCCCTGGACCTTCCACAACACCAAGGCGGAAAAAGCCCTGGGCCGGATCTGGATCTCCGGCACGCTGCGGTATGCCGACAGCCCCCACATCAACCCTGCGCCGGTGCTGCGCGCGTCCTGGCGGCGTGGCGAACGCGCCTATCTGGCGGCGGCCTACCACGGCAATCCCTATGCGTTCTACGAACTCGCCAAGGCCTATCGCCAGCGTGGCGACGCGCAACAGGCGCTGTGCTGGGACCTGCGCGGAATGATCTACCAGCGCTACCCGAGTTCATCGTCGCGACTGCCGGATGCGGTGGCCGCGCAGGGCGACAGCGTGCATCCGCTGGTTGCGCAGATCCAGCGTCGCGCCGAGCGCGGCGATGCCGAAGCGCAGGTGGACCTGGGCGCGCTGCTGGAGAAGGGCGTGGGACTGCCGCGCGATCCGGCGCGTGCGCTGCAGCTGTACCAGCGCGCCGGCGAGAAGGGCAATGTGTTCGGCCAGTACTTCGCCGGGCTGCTGCTGGGCCGCAGTGCGCCGGGCGTCGAGAAGAACCCTGACGCTGCTGCGGCCTGGTTTGCCAAGGCGGAAGCACAGCAGTTCTACATGGCGGCGCCGAGCTACTGGAAGAAAGCGGTCGAACCGCCGTTCTTCAGTTTTTCGGAGTAACGCGCGCCGCTGCGCTCGCCGCGCCGGGCCATGCCCGGCGACGCGGATCACACCAGCATCCGCACGCTCACCCGGTAGCGCCGGGCCAKGCCCGGCGACGCGGATCACACCAGCAACCGCTCCACCAGTCGCTGGTACAGCCCCGGCAGTGCTTCCAGCTCGTCCACGCGCACGTTCTCATCCACCTGGTGGATGCTGGCGTTGACCGGGCCGACTTCGATGCACTGCGCGCCCAGGGGTGCGATGAAGCGCGCATCGGAGGTGCCACCACCGGTGCTCTCTTCCGGTGCGCGACCGGTGTGCTCGGCCAGCACCGCGCGCGCCGCTGCGCGCAACGTACCTTCCGGGGTGTAGAACGGCTCGCCACTGCGGTGCCACTTCAGCGTGTACTGCAGGCCATGGCGGTCCAGCAGCGCGGTGATGTCCGCTTCCAGCTTCGCTGCATCCCAGTGCGGGTTGTAGCGGATGTTGAAATCCACCTCCAGCTCACCGGGAATCACGTTGTTGGCACCGGTGCCGGCATGGATGTTGGAGATCTGCAGGCTGGTCGACGGGAAGCTCTCATAGCCCTCGTCCCAGCGCCGTGCGCTCAGTTCGGCCAGCATGGGCGCGGCAAGATGAATCGGATTGCGCGCCTTGTCCGGGTAGGCCACGTGGCCCTGCACGCCTTGCACGCGCAGCTTGGCCGACAGGCTGCCGCGACGTCCCACGCGCAGCAGGTCACCAAGCGTGGCGGTGGAGGACGGCTCGCCGGTGATGCACCAGTCGATGCGCTGGCCACGCTCGGCGAACAGCCGCGCGACATGGCGCACACCATCGATCGCATCGCCTTCCTCATCGCTGGTCAGCAGCACCGCCAGCGTACCGGTGTGCTGCGGATGGGCCGCAACGAACTGTTCGGCAGCGATCACGAACGCGGCCACGCTGCCTTTCATGTCGGCGGTGCCGCGACCGTACAGCACGCCATCGCGGATCTGTGGCGCGAATGGATCGCTCTGCCACGCCTCGCGCGGGCCCGGCGGCACCACGTCGGTATGGCCCAGCAGGACCAGCACTGGCGCGCCGCTGCCGTGGGTGGCCCACAGGTTGTCGACCTCACCCAGCCGCAGGTGCTCACAGGTGAAACCGGCCGCCTGCAGACGTTCACCAATCAGCGCCTGGCAACCGGCATCGTCCGGAGTCACCGACGGCCGTGCAATCAGATCGCAGGCCAGGTCGAGGACGGCGCTCACGCGCCGCCCACGCCGAAGCGCGCCTTGAAACCGTTGTCGCTGAAACCCTGGCTGACCTTGCCGTCGGCAGTCACCACCAGCGGCCGCTTGATCAACTGCGGGTACTCGCGCAGCAGCAGCTTCCATTCCGCCTCCGAATCGGCGGCCTTGCGATTGTCCGGCAGCTGCCGCCAGGTGGTGGAGGACCGGTTGACCATCGCCGCCAGGCCACCCAGCTGCGCGGCCCATTCCAGCAGCGTTTCCGGGCTGGGTTTGTTGTCGCGGTAGTCGACGAAGGTGTACGGCACGCCGAAGCGGTCCAGCCACTTGGT
>NZ_JBFTOJ010000224.1:0-5710 GCF_056397905.1 Stenotrophomonas sp. 05L414_2 | reverse complement strand
GTCCTCGTACAGGCGCACATCACTGACCAGGCCTGCGCGTGCATAGCAGCCTTCCAGCAGATCGTGGCTGAGGATGCGGTTCTCGGGCAGGCGGCCCTCCAGCGCATGCTCGAAGGCGTCGACGTCATAGATACCCTTGCCCACGAACGAGCCTTCGTCGAACAGGTCCTGGTAGACGTCGGAAACCATGCGCGTGTACGGATCGATGCCGGGCTCGCTGCCGAACATTCTGGCAAAACGCGAGGTGCGGCGCCGGCCCAGGCTGGTGCCGACGCTGGGCTGCAGGATGCCGTAGCCCTCCACCACGCGTTGCAGCTGCGGATCGAAGCGCGGGCGGTTGAGCGGGTGCGCCAAGGTGGCGACGAACGCGCGTGCCGCATCCCGCGGAAGCTGCGTGTCCGAGTCCAGCGTGATGACGTAACGGACGCCGATCAGGGCCGCCGCGTCTCCGACGATGCGCATGAACGCCGCCGCATCGCCTTGGCGGAGCAGGGCATTGAGCGCGGCCAGCTTGCCTCGCTTGCGCTCGTGGCCCATCCACACACCTTCGCCCGGATTCCATTGCCTGGGCCGGTGCAGCAGGTAGAAGCGGTCGCCGCGCTCGGGCGCGTAGCGATGGTTCAGTTCCTCGATCCGTGCCACGGCGTGCGCAAGCAGAGCGTCGTCCATCGGCGCCTGTGCTGCTGGCGCGTCGAGAAAATCCGTCAACAACACGAAGCGCAGCTGGGGATCGCGGTTGGCCAGGAAACGCACCTCCAGCGCTTCGACCAGAACGTCGATGCCGTCGACGCTGGACAGCATCGAGGGGACCGCGACCACGGTGGCGCACGCGGCAGGAATGCCTTCGCTGAAATCGAGCTTGGGAAGCGGCCTGGGGGCGACCAGCACCGTCGCGGTCCAGTTCACCAGCACGATGCCGAGTTCACTGAACACCAGCAGCCCGAGCAGCGCGGCCAGCCAGACAGGTACCGAGCCGCTGCCGGTTGCCAGCAGGCCGCTGGTGGCCAGCACCGCCAGCAGGCCGATCGGCAGCAGGTACAGCGCAAGCGGCACGCGATGCGCCAGTCGACGTGCCTTGCGGTGGCGCGGTGCTGCCTCGGCCACCGCCGCAACAGTGGTCTGCAGGCCTTCGCCGACCAGCCAGTAGCCCACGTGCGTGCGTGGGCCGTCCGCCGGCGTAGCCGCCCGTGCCAGGTCCAGCGCGATGGTCGCAACGCGTTCCTCGGCGATGCGGCTGCCGCGGGCAATCTTCTCCACCACATGGCGGTAGGCATCGCGGGTGCCGAAATCCATCTGCGCATAGACGCCCATGGGGTCTTCCCGCAGCCGCTGCTCGACCACACTCATGTCTTCGACAAAGGTGCGCCAATCCATGGTGGAGAGGAAACGCAGGCTGCCGATGCTGTTGCCGATGGAGACCTGGTCGGCCGCCTGCTGCTGCCCCTCGGCGGCAACCAGTTCGTCGATGCGCTGCCCAGCCGCTGCCGCCCACTGTTCCAGCCACGCGATGGGCATGGCCCACGCGCCGCCGCGCCCCTGCAGCGAGCGCGTCAGCTCGGCGATGAACGCGCCGGTCAGCGGCGGCGCGGATCGCGCCATGTCGGCAACCACCAGGACCACATCAGTAGGGGTGTCGGACGCCGCGCGATTGAGCTGGTCGGCCCACTGCGCAGCCAGGCGGCGGTCGGTCCCATCGCGCATCACCCGCGCGGCCATGCGCCGCAGGTTCTCCAGCAGCGCCAGGCGCAGCATGATCGGAACGGCCCACAGTTCGCCCAGGCTCAGCGGCGCGAGCGACTGGTACGAGGCGATGAAGCGGCCCAGCGTATCGGCGTCAATGCGGCCGTCACCGTGCGCGATCGCCTGCATCGACAGCTCATACACCCGTGGCAACCCGGCCGATGGGCCGGAGGCAAGTGAAGGCAACTGGCGGCTGTAGCCGCGCGGCAGGTGGCGTCGCGCGGTCTGGATCTGTTCTTCGACCAGGTAGTAGTTGTCGAGCAGCCATTCCCCCGCCGGGGTGACCGGCCGCTGTTCGCGCACCACGCTGCTCAGCAGCGTGTTGGCGTCTTCCAGCACGCGCTCGTTGGCCTGCAGTCGTTCGAGCAGGCGCTCCGGGCTGGGGCGCAACCGCACGCGATGCTGTCGCGCAAGTGCGCGGCCGTACTCCTCCATCTGTTCAACGTTGTACAGCGCGGCACGCAGTGGGCCCTCGGTGGCCTCGATGGCCGGGGCCGAGGCCTGGTGCTCACGCCAGCGCCAACGCACACGACGACGCAGGCGCAGCCAGCGGCCAAAAAGACGACGAAGGTGGGGCATAGGTTACCGATGGGGGCAGGGCGCGTCCTGCATGGTTGCATTGCAGGGGCCGTGGTAACTGTGAAGGCCGGGCCCGGTTGGCGTGGTCGCCGCTCAATGCGGTCTGATCCTGAGGCGACCCGGAGTCAGCAAGGCAAGGGTAGTGCCGGCCGCTGGCCGGCAACGCGCCATCCATCGCGCTCCTCGACTACGATGGATGCCGAGCCTGCTCGGCGCACTTCTTTCTATGTCGAGGCCAAGGCGCGCCCGCGCCGGGTCGCCCCAGGCGAGTGCCCGATGACGCGCTTGTAGGCGCGACTGAAAGCGGCCTGCGACGCGTAGCCGAGGCGCTCTGCCACTACCTCGATCGGTAGGCTCTGGTGGGTCAGCCATTGACTTGCCAATTGCATTCGCAGCTCAGTCACGTACCGCAGGGGTGCGGTTCCAATAACTGTCTGGAACCGATCTGCAAAGACAGAGCGTGAGACGTTGGATTCTGCGGCCAGCGCTTCGACGGTCCAGTCACGCCCGGGGTCTCTGTGCAGGGCAAGCAACGACAGCGATAGACGCGGGTCGCGCATGGCCATGACCAGGCCGGATGCGCCGTCGCAACCGCGCTCGACCCAGTCACGAACGATCATGGCGGCCACTGCATCCGCCAGCCGGGAGAGTATTCCTGCATATCCGATACGTCCGGAGCAGACCTCGCGCTTCATCGCGTCGACCATGGGCAACAGCCCAGGGAACTGCGTGCCGTTGCCATCGGCCAACATCACCGCCGGCATCACCTTGCTCAGCCCTTGCATGCCGCCCAGATCGAACACCATGCAGCCGTGGAAGAGCACTGCGCTCGGCACGGCGTGCGTGCTCGGGCACGTGTCTATGCCGCTCACCGCGTCACCCAGCGGGGCTGCGTCTATCGTTTCCAGGCACTGGACGGGGTGCTCGTCGCCCGACAGCAACGCGTGTCCTTCTCCGCGGGGAAGAAGCACGACATCCCCGTCAGACAGGCGGTGTTGGCTGCCGTCCGCGCCACGAAGAACGGCAGTGCCCACTGCCAGGTAATGGAAGTAGGCATGGCCTGGCTTCGGAGGAAATCCAAGCCCAAAGGTCGGCCCGGTCTGAATGCGTCGGTATTGAACGCCATGCAGCCGCATGCCGGTCAGCAGCTCGCTGATCAGGTCGGTGGGCTGGGATGGAGCGTGGCTCATGAGACGACCCGGGGTTTCGATCAAAAATACAGGTCATGCAATCATAGATCATCCGGGCGTGGCTCCCTAGACTCTCGGCTGCACGATTGCACTGGGATCTTTGATGAGTAATGACGTAGCTGATGCCGCAGACGCACCTGATTCTGTGGCCTGGAGTAGCGGGGAACCTTCTTCGTCGGCATGGGTAGCGGTGTTTTCGCTGGCCATGGGTGTCTTCGGGCTGCTCACCGCCGAATATCTGCCTGCCAGCCTGCTGACGCCGATGGCGGCGGACCTTGGGGTGTCGGAGGCGCTGGCTGGTCAAGCAGTGACGGTCACCGCTGTAGTGGCCCTGTTCGCTGGCCTGCTGGTGCCGCGGCTCACCCGTTCGATAGACCGGCGCCTGGTGCTGTTGAGTTTCACGGGTCTGATGATCCTCTCCAACGCCCTGGTGGCATTGTCGTCCAGCATGGGCGTCCTGCTGGTGATGCGCGTCCTTCTGGGCATCGCGCTGGGCGGTTTCTGGAGCATGGCAGCGGCCGTGGCCATGCGGTTGGTGCCGCCGCAGCGCGTGCCTCGCGCGCTTTCCATCATTTTCAGCGGCATTGCGGTCGGCACCGTGGTTTCCGTTCCTTTGGGGAGCTACCTGGGAGGTCTGCTGGGCTGGCGCAGCGCCTTCTGGGCTGCGACGGCGGTAGGTGGACTCACGTTTGCGTTCCAGTGGTTCACGCTGCCCCGAATGGCCCCGCGCAAGGCGGCAGTCCCAGAGTCGGTGGTGGGGCTCCTGCGCCGGCCAGGCGTTGCGGTAGGCATGCTGGGCTGCGTTCTGGCGCACACCGGTCAGTACTCGCTCTTTACGTACATCCGCCCAACGTTGGAGAGCCTGGGGCAGATGAGCGCGGATGGCCTGGCGCTGATTCTGCTGGGATTCGGGGTGGCGAATTTCGTTGGCACCCTGCTGGCCGGCTGGCTCATGGAGCGCAGCTTGAAAGTCACGTTGGTGATCATGCCCGCCTTGGTTGGCGCAGCCGCGCTGGGCATGCTCCTGTTTCCGGTGGGCGTTGGCGGGCTGTCGGTCCTGGTCGCGCTCTGGGGCCTGGCCTTCGGTGGCGTGCCCGTGGCCTGGTCGAGCTGGGTTGCACGTGCGGTGCCCGATCAGGCCGAGAGCGCCGGCGGGATGGTGGTCGCTGCTGTGCAGTCTTCCATCGCCGCGGGTGCCGCTTTGGGCGGCCTGGTGTTCGGGTTCGGGGGCATTGTTGCCGTGCTCACCGTTGCTGCGGCGGTGATGCTCATCGCGAGCCTGCTCATTGCGTTCCGTGTCAGGGTGAGTTCGGCGACGTTGTCGGCGGGTCCGGTGTTTCACATCTAGCCGTCATCTGTCCTGAGCGTCCTACTGGGTATCAAGCCGGTGATCGACCGGGTATTTTCGTGCGCTGAAGTACCTGAGGCGTTCAGCCGGCGCGGGCAATGCTGGACGCGCTGATCTTGTCGGCCTGGTGTCGCCCCGGACCTCAGGCATCTCGCCTCAGCCAGGCCACCAGCGCCGAAAATGCCGGCGAGGGCTGCCGACGGTTCGGGTAATACAGGTGATAACCGGGGAAAGGCAAGCACCACTTGTCCAGCACGGCAACCAGCCGCCCCTCGGCAATGTGGTCGGCAACCATCGGCTCAGGCGCATACGCCAGGCCCAGTCCATCCAGTGCGGCATTGATGACGTGGATCATGCTGTTGAACACCAGTTGCCCATCACCGCGCACGGTGAATTCCTTGCCCTTCTCTTCGAACTCCCAGGCATAGATGGCGCCGTTCGGGCGATGCCGGATGTGCACGCAGCGATGTTGCGTGATATCGGCAGGCTTCCTTGGCTTGGCGTGCCTCTCGAAGTAGTCGGGGGATCCAACCACCACCAGGCGCCAATCCGGTCCGACCCTGACCGCGATCATGTCCTTGCTGAGCGCCTCACCCAGCCGGATGCCGGCGTCGAAGCGCTGTTCAACCACATTGGTGAAGCCGTAATCGACGTAGAACTCAAGTGTGATGTCCGGATACTCGGCGAGGAAACCGGCAAGGCGAGGGCGGACGATGGTCTCCATGGAATCGTCCGTACAGGAGATACGAAGAGTTCCGGCCGGGCGGTCGCGCAGATCCCCCAGTGCCTCGACGCTGGCGACGATGGCCTCGAAATGCGGTGCAATGGAGCGCATCAGGCGCTCGCCCGCCTC
>NZ_JBFTOJ010000223.1:0-5723 GCF_056397905.1 Stenotrophomonas sp. 05L414_2 | reverse complement strand
GAGCGCTGCCGGCCAGCGGCCGGCACTAGTCGCGATTCAGGTCCGTCCGGGGTCAGGCCTGGGCGGCGGCGGCCGCTTCCTCGGTCACCGCCGGCGTGTCCATCGRCAGCTCCGGTTCCGCGGCCGTTTCCGGCAACGCACCGTGGTCGGGGAACAGGCGCGGCAGCTCGGCGACGAAGCGGACGATGCAGGCTTCGGCGAACTCACGCGATGCAGCTTTCGCCTTGGCGTAGTCGTCGGCCTGCCATTCCTGCAGCGGAGCAACCCGCGCTTCGTCCTGGCAGTGCACGCCCTGGCCGCCACTGGCGCTGCGGAACAGCTTGCGCACCAGCGGGAAGCCGATGGTTACATCGTGGCGCAGCTCATACGGGGTCTCTGCGTCGCTGAGCTTCTGGTACACCAGGGACCACTGGCCGGCGCTGGCTTCCACGGTGCGCTCGTCACTGGGAATGGCGCCGGGATGGGCCGTGAAATAGAGCGCCAGCTGCTCGCGGATCATGCCGGGCAACGCGCCGAAGGCCGGGCTGGGAACGGACTGGATGTCCTCGCCGCGCACGTTGTTCTTGCTGAAGCTGTTGCTGGTGCCGATGTCACCCACGCCGGTGACGAACGCCAAGGCAGACAGACCGACCTTGGCTGCGGTGACGGCGGCGGTGTCACCGCGCATCACAAGGCGCAGCACATGGTCGCCCACGCGATTGCCGTTGGGCCCGACGCCCAGGCCGGAAGTGACCTTTACCCGTTGCAGGCTGCTGAGATCCAGTGCGGGTGCCACAGCCACTGTGACGTCCCCGACGGCTGGTCCGGCGACGGCCGCAGCTGCCGGTGCGGCCTCGGCGATATCGGTTACGGGCATGGCGTCCGTTGCCGGATCCGGTGATGCCCCGGACGTGACCGCAGAGGCGGCGACAGGCGTGGGTGCTTCGTCGACGGCGTAGGCCGACGGAGCCAGCAGCAGGCTGGCCGCGATCGCGACGGTGAGGCAGGCTGGGCGTAATGCCACGGTGGTACTCCTTGGGGAAACGTGATGGGTGCGCGCGCTGCAACTCACTGCGCCGCGAATTCCTTGATCGGGAACGCCTTGCAGCGCGTGACCGCGGCGGCGAGGTCGACCTGGGCGCCTGTTGCGGCGCTGTGCGACGGAGTCACTGCGGCAGCCTCCAGCCACAGACTGGGCAGCGCCTGTGGCGATTCCAGCACCCGGTTCCAGAGCGCGTCGCGCATTGGGCTGCTGTAGGTGCTGCCGGGCGTCACGATGCACAACCGCGTACCGGGGGTGCTGCTGGCCTGCTGCAGCACCTGCTGCAGTGCGGCGTTGGCGCTGCCGTCGTCGCTCAGCTGCTGCGGCGCACTGTTCTGCGTGGCGTCCTGGATCTGCAGCTTGCCCGGGGTGAACAGCAGGACCTGCATGTCCTGGCGCGGTTCGATGCGCACCGGCGCGCGGGTGCCCTCGCAGCTCGTGGGGGTTGGCCGCGCCTGCTGCGGTGTCACGCTGCCATCGGTATGCACCTGGCGGATATGCAGCCGGCACATCTTGTCGGCCACTTCAAATTCCACCTCGTAATCCTGCCCGGGCTTGGCCACGAACTGGCCTGACAGCGTGCCCTTGCAGTAGAGACCGCTTTTCGGGTCAAAGGCCGCCTCGAAGATCAGCGGCTTGCCACCGGGAACTTCGTATTCCTGGTAGCTGAGCGTGGAGAATCGCTGGTTCTCCTTGCTGCGCAGGGCCTCGGTGCTGGGAATGCCAAGCAGGCCCTTGTCACCGGCGTTGTTGTACTTGACGTCAATCCGGTCACGGTAGTCGGTGCGGCAGGAGGCATCGGTAAACAACGTCGTGGTCCGGCCGAAGTCGGCGAACACGCGCACCCGTGCCGGCGGAACCGCGCCGCCCGCATAGGCACTGAGGTCTTCCGCCGCCAGCGGGCGTGGGTACATCGCCGGTATCCGCTTGATGAGCTTGTCGATGCATTTCATGGTGATCTTCTGCGCCGCGCTCTTGAGCCTGGCGTAGTCATCGGCCTGCCACGCGCCCAGGGTCGCCCGGTCATCACTGTCGTTGCAGCTGATGATCTCGGCCAGGCTGCCATCGGCGCGGCGCTGCTGGATCGTGCTGGAATGGTTGAGGCGATACAGCGGATCCTTGCGCGTATTGCCCTGGTGTACCAGCACCCAATCATCTGCACTGAAGCGCAGCGTACTGGTCTGCTTGGGCACAGCGTCGGGTGCATAGCGGAAGTAGCCTCCCACCAGTGCCTTGGCCACATTCGGCATCAGCGTGATGGCGGGGCTGGCCTGGCCCTCGATGATGCTGCCGGGCAGGTGGTTGCGCCGGAAGTAGTCCGGCTCGTTGCCGCTGAACAGCAGGGCCAGTCCCTTTGGTGTGAGCGCCTCGCTGTCATCGGGAGTGACGATGCGCAGTGCCACGTCGGGCGCGTGCAGACGCTTCGATGCGCTGTCCGGGCCGCTCAGGATCTGCACACGCTCGGTCCAGGAGGCGGGGCCATCGCGTTGGGGCACGGGCGTGGCCGATGGCGTGGCCGGTGCTGTGGCAGCGGTAGTCACCAGTGGGGCCAACAGGACGACTGCCAGCAGGGAGGATCGGGCGGGGAGGGCGCGCTGGGCCATGGGCAAGCTCCATGAAAATCGAAACATCCGTGCCGGCCTTTCCCGGCCGGCACGTGGAAAAAAGGGAGTGGCAGAGGTGACGCCGCAGACGCTCAGCCGCGCGCCAGCGCCAGCAGTCGTTCGGCAATGCGCTCCAGCGGCACCTGTTCCTCGGCCGCGCCGAGCTTGAAGGCCGCGCCGGGCATGCCCCAGACCACGCTGGTCGCCTCGTCCTGCACCAGTGTGGGCGCGCCGGCCTGGCGCATTTCCAGCAGGCCGCGTGCACCGTCGTCGCCCATGCCGGTGAGGATCGCGCCGATGGCATTGCCGCCCGCGCTCTGTGCCACCGAGCGGAACAGCACGTCCACCGCCGGCTTGTGCCGGTTCACCGCAGGACCATCGTCGACACGGCAACGCCAGCGTGCACCGTCGCGGATGATCCGCAGGTGCTTGCCGCCCGGAGGGAGGTAGGCGTGGCCGGGCAGCACCGCTTCACCGTCGCTGGCTTCGCGCACGGCCATTGCCGAGTGACGGTCCAGTCGTTCGGCGAAGGCGGTGCTGAAGCTGGCGGGCAGGTGCTGGGTCATCACCACGGCCGGACCGTCGGCGGGCATGCCTTCCAGCACCACGCGCAATGCTTCGGTACCGCCAGCCGACGAGCCGATGGCGATCAGGCGGTCGGTGGTGCGGAACTGCGTTGCTGCCGGGCGCGCGGCAGGGGCGGCATCCAGCGTGAGTTTCGGCGTGGCCACGCGCACCAGCGGGCGCACCCGGGAACGCGCAGCCATCTTCACCTTGGAGATGATTTCATCGGCATAGCCCTGCAGGCCGCGGGCCACGTCGAGCTTGGGCTTGGACACGAAGTCCACCGCGCCCAGGCCCAGTGCCTGCAGGGTGGTATCGGCGCCGCGCTCGGTCAGCGAAGAGATCATCACCACCGGCAGCGGGTGCAGGCGCATCAGGTTTTCCAGGAACGCCAGGCCATCCATGCGTGGCATTTCCACGTCCAGGGTGATCACGTCCGGGGCCAGGCGCTTGATCTTCTCGCGGGCCAGCAGCGGGTCGGCGGCGGTGCCGACCACGTCGATGGCCGGATCGCTGGACAGGATTTCGGTGAGCATCTGCCGCACGACGGCGGAGTCGTCGACGATCAGGACCCGGCAGGGGGCGTTGCCGGTCAGGGTCATTCGAACAGCTCCACGCCACCGGTGACCGGGGCCTTGGACAGGCGTGCGCGCACGGCCGATTCGGTCGCGGCGACTTCGGCTTCGTGGGCGTGTGGAAGGCGCTGCACAACCACGCGGCCGGTATCGGCGAAGAACCAGATCTTGCGCGGATGGATGCCGCACAGGTCCTCGGCGAGGATCGGGATGTGTTCGGCCTGCAGGTACTGGCGCACGAATTCGGCGTTGCGGGTGCCTACCGGATTGCTGGTGAAGCCCTTCARCACGTTGGCGCCGCCGAACACCTTSGCYTCSAKGCGCTTGCGGTGGGCGCCGCGCTTGAGCATGTCGTTGATCAGCAGTTCCATCGCATAGCTGCCATAACGTGCGGGCGCGCCGTCGCCGGCGTTGCCTTCGGGCAGCAGGAAGTGGTTCATGCCGCCGATCTTCAGTACCGGGTCGCGCAGGCAAGCCGCCACGCAGGAGCCCAGCGTAGTGGTCAGCGCGGTGGTGTCATCCACTACCAGATACTGGGTTGGCAGCAGCTTGGCGGCGATGGTCTTGAAGCGTGCGTCCTGGTAGCGCATCACATCGTCGGTACGCAGTGATGCGTTCATGCGCCGGCCTTTGCCGCACGACGGTACAGGGTACGGCCGCAGGGTTGGATCAGATCGRCCGCGTGCAGGTAGTTCTCCGAGTGGCCGGTATAGAGCAGGCCGTCGTCGGCCAGGTGGTTGACCAGGCGGCCAAGAATCGCGCGCTGGGTCGGCTTGTCGAAGTAGATCATCACGTTGCGGCAGAACAGCGCATCGAACGGGCCGCCGACGTCGTAACGCGGTGCCAGCAGGTTCAACGGGCGGAATTCGATCAGTTCACGCAGCGCCGGCAGTACGCGGCACTGGCCTTCGTTGGGGCCACTGCCACGCTGGAAATAGCGGCGACGCAGGTCCGGATCGAGGCCGGCGACACGGTCGATGTTGTAGACGCCGCGCCCGGCGGTGGCCAGCACCTGGGTGTCGACGTCGGTGGCGACGATGCGTACCGGCGGCTTCAGGGTGCCGAACGCTTCGCAGGCGGTGATCGCCATCGAGTAGGGCTCTTCGCCGGTGGAGGCGGCGCACGACCACAACAGCAGCGGACCGCGCCCGTTGCGCTGCTGCAGCTCTTCGCGCAGCTTGTCGAAATGGTGTGGCTCGCGGAAGAACGCAGTGAGGTTGGTGGTCAGCGCATTGGTGAATGCCTGCCACTCGTCGCCATCACCTTGTTCCAGGTGGTCCAGGTACTGCTGGAAGCTGCGCATGCCCAGCGTGCGCAGCCGGCGCGACAGGCGTCCGTACACCATGTCGCGCTTGGCCGGGGCGAGGGCGATGCCCACGCGCTGGTAGATCAGGTCGCAGACGCGGCGGAAATCACGGTCGGCGAATTCGAATTCGCGCGTACCGCTGACGATGGGGGTAGGGCTCTGCACGGGTGACGTGTCCATCGGCGGGGCGGCGGCCGGAGCCGCCGCGAGGATCAGAATTCCTGCCAGTCGCCGTCGTTGGAGACGACGGTGCTGGAATGGGTACGGCGGATCGGTGCGGGCGTCGACAGCGGTCGCGAAGGCGCAGGGCTGGCAGCCTTCGGCGCGACCTTGGCGGTCACCGCCTTCACTGCGACAGCGACCTGGTTGTCGAGGCGGAAGATCGCCACGGCGTCGGCCAGCTGTGCGGCCTGGTCTTCCATCGCCCGCGCGGCGGCGGTGGCTTCTTCCACCAGCGCGGCGTTCTGCTGGGTGGTTTCGTCCATCTGCACCACGGTCTGGTTGACCTGCTCGATGCCGGCGGACTGCTCCTGCGAGGCGGCGGAGATCTCGGCCATGATGTCGGTCACGCGCTGCACCGACGCGACGATCTCGCCCATGGTGCTGCCGGCCTGGTGGACCAGGCTGGAACCCTCGGCGACCTTGCCGACCGA
>NZ_JBFTOJ010000222.1:0-5755 GCF_056397905.1 Stenotrophomonas sp. 05L414_2 | reverse complement strand
CTACCGCACGAAAAGGCCTTGCTGCAGGACGGAATAACCAGATTCGGGTTTGCTGCGGTTTAGACGCCCTATTCAGTTCGCACCGGTATGGGCGTCGCGGTCGCACAGCGTTGCCGACAGGATCGGCAAAACGTGTTACCGGAAGACACATGCGGCAACATCGGCGCGATTCCACAATCCTGAACTGGACGGTATAGTCCACCGCGTGAATCCGGCCTACCTTCCTGTCGCCCTCGACGCGCGTGATGAGCGCGTGTTCGACGCCGTGCGCGAACTGCTTGCCCGACAGGGCATGCAGATGAGCATGGACGCGGTCGCCCAGCATGCAGGCTGCTCGAAGCAGACCCTGTACTCGCGCTACGGCAACAAGCAGGCCCTGCTGCGGCGGGTCATGCAGCGCCACGTCGGCCACGCCACCGGGGCCATGCTGCGTGCACTCCGCGGTGACGACCTGCGTGGCAGCCTGCTGCAGTTCGCCACCGACTTCCTGGAGCACTTCAACCAGCCCCACGTCGGCCAGGCCTGCCGCCTGATCGCCGCCGATGCAGCACAGTTTCCCGAAGAGGCGCGTACGCTGTACCGGCATGGCGCCGGCGCGTTGACACTTCATCTTGCTGAATGGATTGAAACCGTTTGCAGTCGCGGGCTGCTGCGGCATGACGACCCGCACTTCATGGCCGAACTGCTGCTGAGCATGATTGCCGGTCAGGATTTCGACAAACAGCGCTTCCATACCCCCCATCGTGATGACGCTGCATTGCGTCGGCGCTGGGCAGAGTTCTCCGTCGATGGCTTCCTGCGCGCGTTCGCGCCGCAGCCCTCGCCGGCCCCGTCTTCAAACCAACCCCGGAGTTCCTCCTGATGACCGCCCCACTCCGCACCCTTGCCTTGACGTGCGCCGTTGCTGTCGCCGTAGCTGCCTGCAAGAAGCCGGAACAGCCGACGCCCCCACCGCCGGAGGTGGGCGTGATCGACGCCAAGCCGCAGACCCTGCCGCTGCAGCGCGAGCTGGTCGGTCGCCTGTCGCCGTTCCGCAGCGCCGATGTGCGCGCCCGCGTGCCCGGCGTGCTGCTCAAGCGCGTCTATCAGGAAGGCAGCGAGGTCAAGCAGGGCCAGACCCTGTTCCTGATCGACCCGGCGCCCCTGCGCGCCTCGCTCAACGCCTCCGAGGCCCAGCTGGCTTCGGCCCGCGCGACCTACGCCAACGCCAAGGTCGCCGCTGACCGCGCCCGTTCGCTGGCGCCGCAGAAGTTCGTGTCCAAGGCCGACCTGGACAATGCCGAGTCGGCCGAGCGCACCGCGCTGGCCGCGGTCAAGCAGGCCGAAGCCACCGTCACGTCCTCGCGCATCAGYCTGGGCTACACCGAAGTCACCGCCCCGATCAGTGGCGTGGCCAACAAGCAGCAGGTCACCGAAGGCGCGCTGGTGGGCCAGGGCGATGTGACCCTGCTGACCACCGTGGACCAGCTCGACCCGCTGTACGTGAACTTCTCGCTGAGCGTGGATGAACTGACCCAGCTGCGTGCGCAGCAGGCCAAGGGCACCCTGGCCCTGTCCGGCGACGGCAAGGCCACGGTCAACGTCAAGCTGGCCGACGGCAGCACCTACAGCGAGCCGGGCACGCTGGACTTCTCCTCGACCACGGTCGATCCGGCCACCGGCGCGGTGTCGCTGCGCGCGGTGCTGCCAAACCCGCAGAAGATCCTGCTGCCGGGCGCCTTCGTCAGCTTCCAGGCCAACCTGGGCGAGCGCAACAATGCCTACCTGGTGCCGCAGCAGGCCCTGCTGCGTGACACCAACGGCGGCTATGTGATGGTGGTGGGTGCCGACGGCAAGGTCGTCCGCAAGAACGTCAAGACCGACGGCGCGCAGAACGGCAACTGGCTGGTCAGCGAGGGCCTGGCCGCGGGTGACAAGGTGGTCGTCGCCGGCGTGCAGAAGGTCAAGGAAGGCACGCCGGCCACGGCCAAGCCGTGGACCCCGGGCCAGGACGCCAACGGCAAGCCTGCCGCCGGCGGTGCTGCTCCGGGCGCGCCTGCCGCAGCTCCGGCCGACGCCAAGGCACCGGCCAAGGCTGACCAGGCCGACAAGGCCGAGCCGGCCGCCACCGAATCGAACAAGCAGTAACGGGACCTTCCGTCATGCCTAAATTTTTCATCGAACATCCAGTCTTCGCCTGGGTGGTGGCGATCCTGATCTCGCTCAGCGGCGTGATCGCGATCCTCAACCTCGGCGTGGAGTCCTACCCCAACATCGCCCCGCCGCAGGTGACCGTCTCGGCCACCTACCCGGGTGCAAGTGCGGATACCACGGAGAAATCGGTCACCCAGGTGATCGAGCAGCAGCTGACCGGCATCGATCACCTGCTGTACTTCAGCTCCTCATCGGCCTCCAACGGCCGCGCGTCGATCACCCTGASCTTYGAGACCGGTACCGATCCGGACATCGCCCAGGTGCAGGTGCAGAACAAGGTCTCGCTGGCCACGCCGCGACTGCCTTCGGAAGTCACCCAGCAGGGTGTGGTGGTGGCCAAGGCCAACGCCGGCTTCCTGATGGTGGTGGCGCTGCAGTCCGATACGCCGACGATCAACCGTGACGCACTGAACGACATCGTCGGTTCGCGCGTGCTCGACCAGGTCTCGCGCATCCCCGGCGTCGGCAGCACCCAGCAGTTCGGTTCCGAGTACGCCATGAACATCTGGCTCAACCCGGAAAAGATGCAGGGCTATGGCCTGTCGGCCAGCCAGGTGCTGGCGGCGGTACGCGCGCAGAACGTGCAGTTCGCCGCCGGCGCGCTGGGCTCCGACCCGTCGCCGGAAGGCCAGCACTTCACCGCCACGGTGTCGGCCGAAGGCCGCTTCAGCTCGCCGCAGGAGTTCGAGAACATCATCCTGCGCGCCAATGCCGATGGCTCGCGCGTGCTGCTGAAGGACATCGCCCGCGTCGCCTTCGGTGCCAACAACTACGGCTTTGATACCCAGTACAACGGCAAGCCCACCGGTGCCTTCGCCATCCAGCTGCTGCCGGGCGCCAACGCCCTGAACGTGGCCGAGGCGGTGCGCGGCAAGATGGACGAGCTGCAGCCCAGCTTCCCGGCCGGCGTCACCTGGTTCTCGCCGTACGACAGCACCACCTTCGTCAAGATCTCGATCCAGGAAGTGGTCAAGACCCTGTTCGAAGCGGTGTTGCTGGTGTTCCTGGTGATGCTGATCTTCCTGCAGAACTTCCGCGCCACCCTGATCCCGACCCTGGTCATCCCGGTGGCCCTGCTGGGTACGTTCCTGGGCATGTGGATGATCGGCTTCACGATCAACCAGCTGACCCTGTTTGCGATGGTGCTGGCGATCGGCATCGTGGTCGATGACGCGATCGTGGTGATCGAGAACGTCGAACGCATCATGACCGAGGAAGGCCTGGCGCCGAAGCCGGCCACGCAGAAGGCGATGACCCAGATCACCGGCGCGGTGGTGGCCATCACCGTCGTGCTGGCGGCGGTGTTCATCCCCTCCGCCCTGCAGGGCGGTGCGGCCGGTGAGATCTACAAGCAGTTCGCCCTGACCATCGCCATCTCGATGGCGTTCTCGGCGTTCCTGGCGCTGGGTTTCACCCCGGCGCTGTGCGCGACGTTCCTCAAGCCGACGCACAACGACAACCCGAACATCGTCTACCGCACCTTCAACAAGTACTACGACAAGATCAGCCACACCTATGTGGGCCACATCACCTCCGCGGTGCGCCATGCACCACGCTGGATGATCCTGTTCGTGGTGCTGACCGCGCTGTGCGGTTTCCTGTTCACCCGCATGCCGGGCAGCTTCCTGCCTGAGGAAGACCAGGGCTATGCACTGGCGATCGTGCAGTTGCCGCCGGGCTCGACCAAGAGCCAGACCAACGAAGCGTTCGCACAGATGCGCGGCATCCTGGAAAAGCAGGATGGCTATGAAGGCATGCTGCAGGTGGCCGGCTTCAGCTTCGTCGGTTCCGGCGAGAACGTGGGCATGGGCTTCATCCGCCTGAAGCCGTGGGAAGAGCGCAAGTTCACTGCTCCGGAATTCATCCAGAASATGAACGGYGCSTTCTAYGGCATCAAGGAAGCGCAGATCTTCGTGGTCAACCTGCCCACCGTGCAGGGCCTTGGCCAGTTCGGCGGCTTCGACATGTGGCTGCAGGACCGCAGCGGCGCCGGTTACGAGCAGCTGACCCAGGCCCGCAACATCCTGCTCGGCCAGGCCGCGCAGAAGCCGGACCACCTGGTGGGCGTGCGCCCGAACGGCCTGGAAAACGCCCCGCAGCTGCAGCTGCACGTGGACCGCGTGCAGGCGCAGTCGATGGGCATGTCGGTGTCGGACGTGTACAGCACCATCCAGCTGATGCTGGCCCCGGTGTACGTCAACGACTTCTTCTACGAAGGCCGCATCAAGCGCGTGACCATGCAGGCTGATGGTCCATACCGCACTGGCCAGGAGTCGCTGAAGAGCTTCTACAGCCCGTCCAGC
This sequence comes from Stenotrophomonas sp. 05L414_2, assembly GCF_056397905.1. Lineage (NCBI taxonomy): Bacteria > Pseudomonadati > Pseudomonadota > Gammaproteobacteria > Lysobacterales > Lysobacteraceae > Stenotrophomonas > Stenotrophomonas sp. 05L414_2. The sequence goes on along the minus strand of NZ_JBFTOJ010000222.1, from coordinate 1,259 downwards.
CTGACCACCAATGCCGATGGCACCAACGCGATGATTCCGTTGAGCACGGTGGTCAAGTCCGAATGGGTCTCGGCACCGCCGTCGCTGAGCCGCTACAACGGCTACTCGGCGATCAACATCGTCGGCTCGCAGGCACCGGGCACCAGCTCGGGTGAAGCGATGCAGACCATGGAAGGCATCGTCAACGACGACCTGCCGGCGGGCTTCGGCTACGACTGGTCCGGCCTGTCCTACCAGGAAATCCTGGCAGGCAACGCCGCGACGCTGCTGCTGGTGCTGTCCATCGTGGTGGTGTTCCTGTGCCTGGCTGCGCTGTATGAAAGCTGGTCGATCCCGGTGGCGGTGCTGCTGGTGGTACCGCTTGGCGTTCTGGGCGCACTCGCCCTGTCGATGATGCGTGGCCTGCCGAACGATCTGTTCTTCAAGATCGGCCTGATCACGGTGATCGGCCTGGCCGCGAAGAACGCGATCCTGATCGTGGAGTTCGCGGTGGAGCAGCGTGCGGCGGGCAAGACCCTGCGCGATGCCACCATCGAAGCGGCGCGCTTGCGATTCCGCCCGATCCTGATGACGTCCTTCGCGTTCATCATGGGCGTCATCCCGATGGCGATCTCCACCGGTGCCGGCGCCAACTCGCGTCACGCCATCGGTACCGGCGTGATCGGCGGCATGCTGTTCGCCACCCTGCTCGGCCTGCTGATGATCCCGGTGTTCTTCGTGGTGGTGCGCCGCATGCTGGGCGACAAGCTGGATGAACCGTCGAAGGAATTCCTCGGCCGCCAGCGTGATGCGGAAAGCGCCCACCGCCCGGATCGTTGATCCGACGGTGAGTTGCTGAAATGAAAAGCCCCGGAGCGATCCGGGGCTTTTTTCTTTGCTGCTTTTGAATCCATGCCAACCAAGGTTGGCATCTACCAAAGCAGCGGCATGCCCGGTAGCCGCCAACCTTGGTTGGCGCTCTCCAAGGCGACGTGTCAGCGCAGCAGCGAGATCATCACGCACACTGCAACGATCACCAATGCGACCCACTGCATCGGCACGAAGAAGAAATGATGGGGTGCGGCCTCACCCTTCGGCCGCGGCGCACGGTTGAGCCACAGGCCCAGCAGCACGTTCACTGCCGCACCGATGCCACCACCCAGCAGCACCTGCTGCAGCGGGATGTTGCCCTTGGCGCCGTCGTGCGGGAAGAAGTACGCCAGCAACAGGATGCCTGCGATCGGCGTCACCAGCGTCATGAAGCCCCAGCCGCGGTAGAT
>NZ_JBFTOJ010000221.1:0-5774 GCF_056397905.1 Stenotrophomonas sp. 05L414_2 | reverse complement strand
GAGTAGTACATCGTGCGATGTGCCTTTGACGCGAAAGTGACCTAGCTGAGCTCCCTAGCACCTCTTAACTGAGGCGACACACAGGCAGTTAGAGCCTCTCCATCCCACCTCGGGATTGGAGAAAGCCATGAAGCGAAGTTCAGGCCGCTCAGCGGAACGTCCTGCTTGGAATCTAGGCAAGCTTGTGGGACAGAAGGCGCCCCTAAAGCTCAAGGAGATCTGGTCGATTCGAGTCAGGCTTCAGCTCAAGGGCGATAGTCGGCAGTTAGCGCTTTTTGATCTCGCCATCGATAGCAAGCTGCGCGCGTGCGATCTGGTTGGGCTGCGGGTCCGTGACGTCGCACACGGCATGCATATTGGTTCAAGGGCATGCGTCATCCAGCGCAAAACAAAGCGTCCTGTCCGGTTCGAGATAACGCCGCAGACTAGAGATGCATTGGTCGCTTGGATCGATAGTCAGAAGCTTGGCCTCGACGATTACCTCTTCCCCGGCGGGCAGCGAGGCTCAACCCACCTCTCCACGCGCCAGTACGCCCGCTTGGTGAAGGCTTGGGTGCTCAGTATCGGTCTGGATCCGGTGAACTACGGTACGCATTCCATGCGTCGCACCGAGGCATCGCTCATCTATCAACGTACCAAGAACCTCCGCGCCGTCCAACTGCTGCTTGGGCACAGCAAGATTGAGAGTACCGTCCGCTACCTGGGGGTCGAGGTGGATGATGCCCTTGCGCTAGCAGAGCAGACCGAGGCATAGCGTTCCTCCGAAAGCTGCCTTAGAACGGCCGCTTTCGACCCGAAGCGGACATCCRCCGGGGCGCACGCTCTGCACCCTGCTCGGTCCGGTTGCAAATTGGCTTGTTAGCCGGACCCCGTCGTCCTAAGATCGAGTCGTACCAAGGGGATRGCCCGCCAACCGGCGCGCTGTGGAAGTCGTACAACCGGACTCAGGGATCCGGCTACTAAGTAGTTGGGCCCCATCAAGAAAGGTCGATCAATGAGCAGCGAAGTGCTGGGTCTCTCTGAAACAGATCTGACCAAGTCCCTGGCCTACGCGGGCTTTGTCTTGCTTGCTTACGAATTGGTGAGAAGCCTCATCGTCGAGCCCATCAAGCTCTTCTATCGCGACACGACGTTCGAGGCCGGCCCCTTCAAGTCGTATGAGGTAGACGTCAAGGCTCGGCACAAGAACGACTTCGAAGCGTKCCTTCTTTACCTTCGAGACTTCATGCAGGCAATCGACAACGATGACGTCAAAGCGATCCAGGCCCTGCGGACTCATCGCAATGACTTGGCGCATGACCTGCCGAATCAACTGAAGCGGCTCAACGTAGACAGCTACGCGCCTCTGCTCGAGAGGGCCGAAAAAGCTCTGTTCAAGCTGAGCAACTACCGTACTTACATAGAGATTGGACATGACCCTGAATTCCAAGACAAGGGTATTGACTGGTCCACCGTCTACAGCACTGAGTACATGATCTTTCGAGAAGTCATCGAGAAGGTGAAGATTCTGGGGGATGCGCTGAGATGACGCCGAACCAGCTGTTGCAGCCGACGTCACTGCTTCCGCTTCGCTCCGGAAACGCCGCGACTGAACGCTGGCGTTAGGCATGTATGGCGCTCCATCTCATCTCATCGGAAGAGCTACGCGTTGCATGTAGGCAACGTCTAGAGTCATGTGAGCTATGGCTTCGCAGACTAGTTCACGACCAGCTTTGAAAGGAGTCTGGCGAGAACTACATAGATGTGGCCATTATCGATGGACATGCCATTTTCAAGACGTCCATTAGGGGGATCATGTCGACACAGCGCGCTGGATGAGGTCCGAATCGTGGGCGCAGTTTTGGAGGGTGTGGCTGAGGCGGGTGTGCACCTTCACCCAACGAAGGTCGTCTACGTTGAGAACGACTCACCGCGCTACGATCTTTACAAGTACTGCGCTTACCTCTTGGCAAAGCGCGTTGGCGCGGGCGAGCCATTTCCGGCACCCGTGCAAGGGCCACATAGCTAGTCATTCAAGCGGACGCTTTCGGCGCGGCTCAGTTCACGAGTTGGTCGGTGTCCGCTTCTGGCCGGAAGCGGACATGGGAAGTTCGGTCCCCAGAGTGGTGAATCCATCCGATGCCACTCCGTGAAGTCCTAGGTGCTTGTCTCCTCTGCACGCGTTCTGGACCGTGACGTGCCAGGGCGCTTAATGCCTATCAGACGACCAAGTGGCGGGCCTTCAGCCCGCTCAGTGCCAACGCACTCAGCGCACGGGTCGGGGCGGCGCACGCGTCAGCGTGGATCGTCACCGGGTAGCCCACCGCCTCCGGCGAGAGGGCTGTGTGAGTGACGCAATGCTGGGTCATCATGCCGACCAGATCGATGGTGTCCACCTTGTGCTGCCGGAGCAGCTCGGCGAGATTGGTTCGCAGAAAGCTATCCGCCTCATGCTTGACCACCAAAGGGGAATTCCGCATCGCCGATTGAATGGAAGGATGCAGATCGGCGCCGACGCTGCCGGTCTCGAAGAAGGGCGCGCCAGCGGGTGCCTGATGCTGTACGACCACGACCAGATCGTTGTTGCCGTGCGCGGTCTCGATCAGTACCAGCGCACTCTGGTGTGCTTCCTCCGCGCCTTCCAGCGGGAAGTGGCCGCCAGCAAAGTAGTCATTCTGGATATCAATCACAATGAGCGCTTTCATACATCCTCCTTTAGAAGTCGATGACTTCGCCATCCTGCGGAATGACGACACTGCTTTCGATGCCCTTTTCGATGACGTAGTCCTGCAGGTCGTAGCGGCTGACGCTCATGTGATTGACCGCATCCATGTGTACAGCCACGATCCTGGCGTTGGGAGACATCTGGTGCACGCGCAGCGTATCTTCCTTGCCCATGATGATGCCGGTATTGAATCCATCGATCCGCGCATCGCCCGTGTTGAGAACCACCACGTCAGGCTTGAAAGTCTTCAACGTTTCGCGAACTTCGGCTTCCCAGACGGTGTCGCCGGCCACATACACCGTCTTCAGACCAGCCTGCTGGAAAACAAAGCCCATGGTTGCGCCGAGCAGCTTGCCCACCTCGGGGATGGCGTACATTTCCTCCGAGCCATGACGGGCGCCTGCCTTGCTGATCCTGACGCCGTTGAATACGGTGCCGGTGCCCAGGATTCGAACATCCTTGAAACCCTGCTTGCGGAGCAGGGCCGCATCCGCATTGTCCTGGACGAACATGGGCAGCGACTTGGGGATTTCTTTCTGGGCAGCATCATCCCAGTGGTCGAGGTGGGTGTGGCTGATCAGGACTGCGTCGACACCACGCAGCACGGACTCAACGGACTCCGGAAGCTCCACGAGCGGGTTGCGCAGGTGGCTACGGTAAGTGCCGGCAAAACCCGGGTAGGTTCCCTTGCGTGCAAGCATGGGATCGACCAGGAAGACCTGGCCGCCATACGTCACCTTGATGGTGGCATTGCGGATCTGCTGGATCGAGACCTTGGGGCTGACCTCGGCACTGAATGCGTGGAGTGGGGCACCCATGGCCAGCATCAGGCACAGTGCGACGGGAAGTGTCTTGCTCATTGAAGTTCCTTGAGGGCTCATGTGATGGGAAAAGTCTGGGCTTGGCGCCTTCCGTGAGATACTGGCCCAGATGTCAAATGACGATGGGATCGGGCCAAAATGACCATCCACTCAGAATCTGTGGGTACGACGGAGGTCGTCCTGCTGGCACAGCCGGGCGTCAGCGCGTTTCACCTGTCTGTCCCGCTGGCGATCTTCGGCATGTGTTTTGAGGGGCGAACGGAGTTCCGGGTACGGGTCGCCGTCGAGGGCGGCGGAGGGCCGACTTCGCACTGCTTGATGATCAGGGGTGACGGCGGACTGGAGCTCCTCGATAAGGCCGACGTCGTTGTGGTCGCAGGTTGGCCGGAGCTGGGGCAGGCGCCCTCCGAGGCGCTTCAGCACGGACTGCGCGCTGCCCATGAGCGCGGCGCCTACGTCGTTGGCCTCTGCTATGGTACCTACGCGCTGGCCTACTCAGGCCTTCTGGATGGAAAGCGCGCTGCGACCCATTGGGCAGGCGAATCGGACTTCCAGGGTAGATTTCCAAGCGTAAAGCTGGACGTGGACGCACTCTATGTAGACGAGGACAGGCTCGTCACTTCGGCCGGCACCGGCGCAGGACTGGACTGCTGCATCTACCTGGTGCGAAAGCTCTACGGAACGAAGGAGGCCAACCGCGTCGCGCGGGTGATGGTGTTGCCGCCGCACCGCGAGGGTGGGCAGGCCCAGTACATCGATCAACCCGTCCCAGACAACTCACGGGACGCCGCCCTCAGTAGTCTGATGGACGAGGTCCGGCGCAATCTCGGTGACGATCATTCCATCGACAGCCTAGCGTCAAAAGTGGCGATGAGCCGGAGAACATTCACCCGCAGGTTTGCAAAGGTCACCGGCATGACCGTTGGTGACTGGGTTCAGGCGGAACGACTTCGCCGCGCCAAGGAGCTGCTTGAGAGTTCAGCGCTGCCGATCGATGTGGTGGCAGAGAAGGCCGGGTTTCAGAGCGCGGTTTCATTCCGTCAGAGTTTCAAGCGAGCAATGCACGTGAGTCCCTCGGACTGGAGAAAGACTTTCGGGCAGTGACGCGCTCAGATGAAGGAGCACTGGATTCGTCTCAGTTGACAGTGAACCGAGCTACGCCAGATCGAGCTCTTCCAGGCACCGGCACGCTTCCCTGATGCCCGCTGCTGGCCGATAGCGGACATGTTAGCCAGCGGTGGCGTCCGGAAGGCATCTGTCTGAGGGATTCGCTCGCTAAAGTAGTCCACCCGAGCGACACAGGCTCGACATCGCCTCGGGATATCTGGACCCTGACGGCTGAGTTCGCGATCTATGCCTTCTCGCTCTTGGCGGAGAAAAGCTCTGTAGCCCAAGCGGTGAATGCTTGGACGATGGGCGATCCATAACGGTGATGCGGATACAGGATCGACACCGGCACCGACGGCGGCCGCCACTGCCGCAGCACCTCGACCAAGCTGCCATCCTGCAACTGCTTCTCCACCAATACGCGTTGCAACTGTGCCAAGCCGTATCCCTGCATGCACAGCTTGATGTAGAGCTCGGTCTCATTCACGGCGACCGAGCCGTCAATGGGTACCACCCGTCGCTTCCCATCGACAGAGAAGAGCAGGTTGCCGCCGCCCCTCGAACCATGGGAAAAATGGTGGACCGCGCGGTGGCCGGCGAGGTCTTCAAGTGATTGCGGGACGCCATATCTCTCCAGATAGCGTGGCGCGGCGCAGGTGATCCAACTGAAATTTCCCAGCGGCCGGGCCACTAGGCTGGAGTCTTCCAGCGGCCCAGTCCGGATCACACAGTCCACGCCTTCCTGGACGAGGTCGACCGGTCGGTCACCCACGCCGATCATTAGATAGATCTCGGGATACTGGCGGCGGAAACTCTCCAGATTCGGAAGAATCACCGAGTGCGCGATGCCGACCGGCATGTCGATCCTCAACCGCCCCCGCAGGTCCTTTGGTGCGGGCTTCAGGCCGGTCTCCGCCTGTTCGATCAGGTTGAGGATCTCGCGGCACTGGGCGTAGTAGCGTTCGCCGTCCGAGGTGGGGCTGACGCTGCGCGTTGTCCGGTTTAGCAGGCGGACTCGCAGGTGTTTTTCCAAGCCCTTGATCAGACCTGTGACGGTAGACGGAGGCAGGGCGAGGGCCTCGGCGGCACGCACGAAGCTCTTGGCGTCCACCACGCGCACGTAGACCTGCATTGCGATGCGA
>NZ_JBFTOJ010000220.1:0-5814 GCF_056397905.1 Stenotrophomonas sp. 05L414_2 | reverse complement strand
GGCGAAAAGCGGCGCTAGAATCATCCCCAGCAGTCGCGCACGGGTTCCAACCGATGAAAAAGAACAGCCTGCGTCGTCCGATCCGTTCGGCGGCCACCGGTTTGCTGGGCATGTTGATGCCCCTTGCCTTGTCCACCACCGCGCAGACCCCGCCGGCGTTGCCGCCGATGCCGACCAACATCGAAACCGCCGCCGGTGGCGCCGTCGCCCACACCCAGCCTGCGGCCTACCGCACCGGGCTGGTGCCGCAGGTGCAGTTGCCCGCTGCCGGTTTCAACGTCGCCAACATCGAATCGATGGCGCAGCAGCTCACCTATGGCGAGCGCGTGCCCGGCATGGCAGTGGCCATCGTGCAGGGCGGCCGCGTGCTCAGCGCGCGCGGCTACGGCGTGACCGACGTCAACAACCCGTTGCCGGTCGACGCCCACACCGTGTTCCGCCTGGCGTCGCTGTCCAAGGCCTTCGCCGGCACCATGGCCGGCCTGCTGGTCAACGATGGCACCCTGCGCTGGGACAGCAAGGTCACCGACTACGTGCCGGGCTTCCGCCTGAACTCGCCGGAGGCCACCGACCGCCTGACCGTGGCCGATGTACTCAGCCACCGCGTCGGCCTGCCGTACAACGCCTATGACCGCGACATCGAAGGCAATGCCGAGTACTACGCGCTGACCCAGAAGCTGGCCAACACCAGCCTGAAGTGCCTGCCGGGCGACTGCTACGCCTACCAGAACGTGGCCTTCAGCCTGATCGGCGACGTCGTGTATGCGGCCTCCGGCAGCTTCTACGAGCAGTCGGTCGAACGCCGCATCTTCAAGCCGCTGGGCATGAACGATGCCAGCCTCGGCCTGGCCGGCATCCAGGCCAGCTCGCGCTGGGCGCGCCCGCACGTGCGCAGCCGCAACGGCTGGGTGTCGCTGACGCCGAAGCCGACCTATTACCGCGTCGCCCCTGCTGCCGGCGTCAACGCCAGTGCCAGTGACATGGCGCAGTGGTTGCTGGCCCATACCGGCCACCGCCCGGACGTGCTGCCGGCACCGCTGCTGGCGACCCTGCACTCCAGCCTGATCAACACACCGGGCGAGATGCGTTCGGGCTGGCGCCGCGAACGCCTGCACTCGGCCGGCTACGCGCTGGGCTGGCGCACCTTCGACTACGCCGGTCACGATGTCGTGTTCCATGCCGGCGCGGTGCAGGGCTACCGCGGCCTTGTTGCACTGGTGCCCGAGCGCGACCTCGGCATCGCCATCATGTGGAACGGCGAAAGCGGCCTGCCCAGCGGCCTGCTGCCGACCGTGCTCGACGCAGCCCTCGGGCTGCCGTCGCAGCGCTGGCTGGACGTGGACACCGACTTCGGCAGCGACAACCTGATGGCCGAGGGCGCCACCCCGGCACAGCAGGACAAGCGCAAGGGCAAGGGCGCTTCGGGCAACCGCGCGGTGGCCTCGCCGCGCTGAGCTGGCGAGCTCGACCGTAAACAGAAGGGCGGCCTACGGGTCGCCCTTTTCGCTTGTTTACGTAGCGCTGAGCGTCCCTGCCTTCACCGTTTCGTAGAATCAGGCGCGCCCGGGATGCTAGTGGGCGAAGTAGTGCATTCCGCCATCCACCGGAATCACCGCCCCGGTGATGTACCCCGCCAACGGCGACGCCAGGAACGCAACCAGGTGCGCCACCTCCTCTGGTTCGCCGAAACGCCCCATCGGGATGTTGCGGGCGATGAACTCACGCCGGCTCTCTTCGGTGGGATGCAGCCGATCCAGGATCTGCGCGCTGTTGATCCGCCCCGGCGCGATCGAGTTGATGGTGATGCCCTCGCCCGCCACATCGCAGGACAGCCCCTTGCTCCACAGATGCAGCGCCGCCTTCGCCGGGCTCGCGGCATTCACCGCACGCGGCTCCATCGACCCGCTGAGGTTGATCACACGCCCCCAGCCATTGGCCCGCATCGACGGCAGCAACGCCTGCGTCAGCCGTCGTGCCGCCGAGAAGTTCAGTGCCATCGCCTCGTCCCACACCTCGTCTGCTGCGGCCACCCCGGCCAACCGTGCGCCACCGGCCGCGTTGACCAGGATGTCCACGTGCTGCAGCGTCTGCAGCGAAGCGCTGGCGATGCGCTGCACATCGTCGGCGTCGGTCAGATCGCCCACCAACACGACGGGTACCGGTCCACCCGCCGCCTCGATTGCGGCCGCCACCGATTGCAACGGCGCCTGCCGCCGCGCGGTGATCGCCACGCGCACACCCTGCCTCGCCAGTACCCGCGCAACACCTGCGCCGATGCCGCTGCCTGCGCCGGTGACCAGCGCGGTACGTCCTTCAAGATCCAGTTTCATGTGTTGCCCTGCCAGTTCTGCCGGCCCATCTGGCCGTGCGGACATGCTCTTTGAACACCCTCGATTGATAAACTCCGGCGAGGTTTCAACATTCAGAACCCGGGGTGTCAGATGAACCTGTTGGAGAGCATGCAGGTCTATGTGCTGGCCGTGGAAAAGGGCAGCCTCAGTGCCGCGGCATCGGCACTGGACATCTCCGCGACGATGGCCGGCAAGCACCTGCGCGCCCTGGAAGAACGGCTGGGCATGCAGTTGTTGAACCGCACGACCCGTCGGCAGCATATGACCGCTTTCGGTGAGGCCTACTTCGGCCGCTGCAAAGAGATCCTGCGCCTGGTGGAGGAAACCGATGCGCAGGCCCAGCATCACCACCTGGCACCGGCGGGCRCGCTGCGGATCAGTGCACCGGTGATCTTCGGCACGCATGCGCTGGTGCCGGCACTGTCGACCTACATGGACCGCTACCCCGAGGTCAGTGTCGAACTGGTCCTGACCGATCGCGTGGTCGAACTGGCCGATGAGGGGTTCGAGGCCGCCATCCGCATCGGCACGCTGGCCGACGCCACGCATCTCGTAGCGCGTCCGCTCAGCGCCTACCGGCTGACCCTGTGTGCATCGCCGGCCTATCTCACACGGCATGGCACGCCGCACAACGCGCAGGAGCTGCAGCAGCATCAATGCCTGTCGCTGGATCCTGCTGCGCTGTCGCACTGGCTGGGCAACGAAGTGGCATTGCCAGCGCCGCCTTCGGGACGGTTGCAGATCAACAACGGCGAAGCGTTGCGGCTGGCCGCGCTGCAGGGCCTGGGCATCATCCTGCAGTCGAGCCTGCTGCTGGCAGCAGACATCGATGCGGGTAGCCTGGTCCCGTTGCTGCCGGAACATGGCCGGCACGGTCGGCCCATGCACGTGGTCTATCCGCACGACCGGTATCACTCCACCCGGCTGCGCAGCTTCGTGGATTTCCTGGTCGAGCGGTTTCCCTGCGACGCAGCGGGTGAACGCAGCTGGCCAGGCGCAGGCAGCCCATAAAAAAACCCCCTCCCCGCTGGGCAGTCGGGGAAGGGGTCTCAGGGTACGGCTATCGGGAAGTACTTAGATCAGCGGTGCCGGAGTTGCCGGAAGGGCCACCGGAGCGGCCTTCTTCTTGCGGGCGGCCGGCTTGCGCTTGGCAACCTTCTTGGCAGCCTTCTTCGGGGCAGCCTTCTTGGTCGCCTTCTTCGCAGTCTTCTTCACTGCCTTCTTGGCGGTCTTCTTTGTCGCCTTCTTCACTGCCTTCTTGGCGACCTTCTTGGCCGGCTTGCGGGCAGTGGTCTTCTTGGCGGCTTTCTTGGCAGTCTTCTTGGTGGCCTTCTTGGCTACCTTCTTGACGGCCTTCTTCGCGGTCTTCTTTACGGCCTTCTTGGCAGCGGACTTCTTGGCTACCTTCTTGGCCGCCTTCTTCACTGTCTTCTTCGCCGTGGCCTTCTTGGCGACCTTCTTGGCAGCCTTCTTCACTGCCTTCTTGGCAGTCGCCTTCTTCGCGACCTTCTTCACTGCCTTCTTGGCAGCGGCCTTCTTGGCGACCTTCTTCACCGCTTTCTTGGCGGCGGGCTTTTTCTTCGCAGCTTTCTTGGTTGCCATGGTGATGGCTCCTCGTCAGTGATAGGGAGTTGAAACGCCCAGGTGGATCAAACCCGCCCATGCTGCGTGCGGGGACCGCCGGCGCGTCGGGCGCGCCGTTACGGATGCGGTGATGCCCGCCACGATCGGCGGAGCAGGCATCGGAACAGGGGTTGCCTTGCATTTCTCGAGGGGAAGCGGGGCCATCTCCACCGTCGTCAGGATCGCGGTGGTCTTCGAGGGGCTGCTTCGCATCGGACGATTGATTCTGCGCACTCGGTTTGGCAGGCAAGGTCTGCTGAGGCGAAACCTAATCACGGTTTTTTTTACTGTCAACAACCCCCGCGAAAAATTTTCACATCCGCCGCGTCCCGGAAGCCCTTCCCGCGCCTGCCGATGTTCCTCCGCGAGCGCCGGCAAACACTGCATCGCGCATCGTCGCTGCCATCAACTGCGCACGAACAGCGAAGAAAAAACACTTGAAATAAGCACTCTGCGTCATGTAGGGGCCTGAAGCGGAACGCCACGCGGCGACGCGGCCATGCATGGCAACGCACGCGCCAACGCCAGCACAACGGTCCTGCAACAAGGCCAAAAACTTTTCACATCCGGGCGCGCCGCCGCGGGGGTGGAAACGCGGATTTGCGCAAAACTGCGCACGCCTTTTGCCCGCGCTCAACACCGACTGATGCCATGGCGATGGCATGCGGCGAACCGGCCGGCATAAGTTCGAAGCCTCCTCCAAAACGAAAACGGCCACCCGAGGGTGGCCGTTTTCGTACCGGGGAAACGACGACTCAGTGCTCTTCGTCTTCCAGGCCTTCGGCGTACGCGTCCGGGTCCAGCAGCTCGTTGAGCTCGTCGCTGTTGGACACTTCGACAACGAACATCCAGCCATCGCCGTAGGCGTCTTCGTTGATGGTTTCCGGCTTGTCGGCCAGTGCCGAGTTGACCTCGACGATGGTGCCGCTGATCGGGCTGTAGACGTCGGAGGCGGCCTTCACCGACTCGACGACCGCGATCTGCTCGTTGGCCTTGGCGGTCGCGCCGACTTCGGGCAGCTCGACGTAGACCAGGTCACCCAGCAGGCCCTGGGCGTGGTCGGAAATACCGACGGTCACGCGGCCATTGCCTTCGACACGGGCCCACTCATGGGACTTGAGGAACTTGAGGTCGCCGGGGATCTCGCTCATGGGACTGCTCCAGAGATATGCAGGGGGTGGAAAAAACGGGGCTAGTGTAACCAACCGGCCGCCACTGCTGGCAGTGACGACCGGCATGTTTGGATCAGGCGTCGCCAAGCACGCCGGGCTGGGCCTGGCCTTCGCGCACGAACGGGAACTTGACCACCCGCACCGGCACCTGACGGCCGCGGATGTCGACGGTGACCTGACCGAGTTCACCGGCCGGCACGCGCGCGAATGCGATGCCCTTGGCCAGGGTCGGCGAGAAGGTGCCGGACAGGATCTCGCCCTGGCCGCCGGCAGTGGTGACCGCCTGGCCATGGCGCAGCACGCCCTTCTCATCCATCACCAGGCCGATCATCTGACGTGCGTTGCCAGCCGCCTTCTGCGCCTCCAGCACGTCGCGGCCGATGAAGTCGCGACCCTCGTCCAGCGACACCGTCCAGGCCAGCGCCGCTTCGTAGGGGCTGATCGCTTCGTCCATGTCCTGGCCGTACAGATTCATGCCGGCTTCCAGGCGCAGGGTATCGCGCGCGCCAAGACCGGCCGGCTTCACGCCGGCAGCAAGCAGGCGGTTCCAGAACGCGACCACGGCATCCTGCGGCAGCAGGATCTCGAAACCGTCTTCGCCGGTGTAGCCGGTGCGGGCGACGAACAGTTCAACGCCGTCGTCGGACTGCACCTGCGACTGCACCTGC
>NZ_JBFTOJ010000219.1:0-5847 GCF_056397905.1 Stenotrophomonas sp. 05L414_2 | reverse complement strand
AAGGTCGGCCCCTACCACGGCAGGTGCGAACCCGCAGGCAATGAAAAGGGCGCCCAGGGCGCCCTTTTCCGTTCTGGCCCTGGTAGCTGCCAACCTTGGTTGGCACAAAGGCGCCGACCAAGGTCGGCCCCTACCACGGCAGGTGCGAACCCGCAGGCAATGAAAAGGGCGCCCAGGGCGCCCTTTTCCGTTCTGGCCCTGGTAGCTGCCAACCTTGGTTGGCACAAAGGCGCCGACCAGGGCCGGCGTCTACCACGGCAGGTGCGAACCAGCAGGCTCCGCACCCGCCCAACCGGCCATTACGGGGCCAGCTTGGCCTTCAGCGCGGCAATCAGCTTCACCGGGGCTTCGGCGGTGGCCGGCAGGCCACGCGGGTCGACCGCGGAGATGTAGGCACCGGCGTCGACGGCGACCACGCGGACCAGGAAGTTGCTGCCTTCATAGGCCACGTCGTACGAACCCAGCAGCTGCGCGCGGGTAGCGATGGTCAGGCCTTCCACGCCTTCCAGCGCGGTACCGACCTTGGCGAAGGCTTCATCCTTGCTGCCGGCAATGGTGAAACCGGTGGCGCTGACGGCGGGGGCAGCGGCGGCCGGGGTGGCCGGCTTGGTCGCCGAGCTCAGGGTCGGCACCTGGTTGTTGCCGGCGCCTGCCGGCAGGTTCAGGTCCGGCGGCACTTCCAGCGGACGCACTTCCGGGGCCAGAGCGTAGTCGCCCTTGACGCCACGCTTGAAGCAACCGGTGGTGCCGGCTGCGGTGGCCACGGCAAGGAGCGCGAAGGACAGCACGCGGACGGCGGAAACGGATTGGCGCATGTGAATCTCCTGGATCAGACCAAGACGGAAGGTCAGTGGCTGGAAAGGGCTTCGAGGGCGGCGATATCGCCGGCGAGATGGTCGGCGGCAGGCGCGTGTGCGGCCGAAAGCGGCAGCAGCGGCAGGCGCAGATCGTGACCGATGCCGATCCGACGCAACAGCGCCTTGACCGGAATCGGGTTGGATTCGACACCGCAGAAGTCATGGAACGGCTGCAGGCGAGCGTCCCAGGATTCAACGGCTTCATGGTCGCGGGCAGCGGCCAGGTCGCACATCCGGCGATAGGCGCCGGGCAGCACGTTGGAACCGACCGAGATCAGACCGTCCATGCCGGCCTGGATCGAACGTGCGGCCGTGCCGTCATCGCCGGTGAGCACGGCAAAGGTCGGGCTGCGCAGGTCAAGCAGTGCCCGCACGCGGCCGGTATCGCCCACCGCTTCCTTGATGCCGACGATGTTCGGATGGCTGGCGAGCTCGGCCACGGTCTCCGGCAGCATGTCGCAGCCGGTGCGGCCGGGCACGTTGTACAGCACCACCGGCACTCCGGCCTGGTCGGCGACCGCGCGGTAATGCGCGATCAGGCCAGCCTGGGTCGGCCGCACGTACGGCGGGGTGACCACCAGCGCGTGGGTGGCGCCAAGCGCGGCAGCACGGCGGGTCTGCTCGATGGTTTTGGCGGTGCCGGACAGGCCGGTACCGGCCAGGACCGGAACGCGGCCGGCGATGCGTTCGACCGCGCTGGCCAGCAGCTGGTCGTACTCCGCATCGGACAGGGTGGCTGCCTCGCCGGTGGAGCCGGCAACGACAACGCCTTGGACGCCGCCCTCCAGCTGCAGGTGCAGCAGGCGCTGCCAACCGTCGGGGTCGAGTGCGCCGTCGGCCCGGAAGGGGGTCGCCAGSGCGGTGATGAGGCCGGAAAKGGACAAGGACGTGCTGCTCTTGGCTGGGGAGGGAAAACGTCCGCCACGGAAGGGCGCGGGCGTTCTGAATGTTACTTGCGGCGCGAAAGCACGGGCAAGTATGCTGGACACCGGTGGATCCCCGCCTCTGGCGGGCATTCAGACTAACGCATGCATTACCCGGAATCGCCTTGACCGACACCACCCCGCGCCCAGCGCCGAGCGAAAACCACCTCCTGATCAACGCCTATACGACGCATCCGGAGTCCCCCCTGTTGTCCGTCACCCGCCGCATCGCCGACAGCGGGTGCAATCTGGTGGATGCACGCCTGGCCACCGTGGGCCGCGATGTCTCGGTGACCGCGCTGGCCACCGGCTCCTGGGATTCGGTCGCCAAGCTGGAAGCGATGCTGACCCGGCTCGAGCGCGAGGAAGGCCTGAAGCTGGTGTGGTATCGCACCGAAGCCAAGCAGGCGCAGTCCAACCTGCTGCCGTACATCGTCGAGGTGATCGCCGCCGACAAGCCGGGCATCCTGTTCCAGTTGGCCGATTTCTTCGACCGCCAGGGCATCACCATCGAGACCCTGCAGAGCACGCGCTACCGCGCCATGCAGACCGGTGCGGAAATGTTCAGCGCACAGGTCACCATCGGCGTGCCGGCCAACATGCATATCGCCGCCCTGCGCGATGATTTCCTCGAGTTCTGCGACCACTTGAACCTGGACGCGATCATGGACCCGATGAAGTTCTGATTGAAACCCTGATTCTTCGCGCGCTCCTCACGGGCGCGTGGCGTTTCATGCAATTGTCGTAGAAAGAACCCAGGCTCGACAGAAGGACCTCATGAACAACGGCGATACCCTGGACAGCACCACCCTTTCCCTGCCGCTGGCGCTGTCCGGCGGCGCCCAGGCCACCCTCGGCGATTACGCCGGCCAGTGGCTGGTGCTGTACTTCTACCCCAAGGACAGCACCCCGGGCTGCACCACCGAGGGCATCGACTTCAACGCACTGCTGCCCGACTTCAGGAAAGCGGGCGCGGTCGTGCTTGGCGTCTCCCGCGACTCGGTGAAGTCCCACGACAACTTCTGTGCCAAGCAGGGCTTCGCGTTCCCGCTGGTCAGTGATGCCGACGAAGCGCTGTGCAGCGCCTTCGACGTGATCAAGATGAAGAACATGTACGGCAAGCAGGTACGTGGCATCGAGCGCAGCACCTTCCTGATTTCCCCCGACAGCCGCATCGTGCAGTCATGGCGCAAGGTCAAGGTCGCCGGCCATGCCGACGCCGTCCTCGCCGAACTGAAGGCCAATCAGTCCAAGTGAGTCCCATCGCCCACTTTGTCCGCCACCACCCTGCCCTGCAGCAGGCCGTGGTGGTTTTTCCCTGTCCGTAACCAGGAACCGATGATGACCCGAGGCAAGCGCATCTACGTGCTGGATACCAACGTGCTGATGCACGATCCCACCGCGCTGTTCAAATTCGAGGAGCACGATGTCTACCTGCCCATGCAGGTGATCGAGGAGCTGGACAACGGCAAGAAGGGCACGACCGAAGCGAGCCGCAATGCCCGCCAGGTCAGCCGCTTCCTCAACGAGCTGGTGCAGGCTTCGGGCCTGGACAACCTGGCCGAGGGCATTCCGCTGCAGCGGCCGCAGGGCCTGCAGCTGCGCGGCAAGCAGAGCRTGGGCCTGCTGCGCTTCCAGACCAGCCATTTCGACGCGGGCAAGAGCTTTGGCAAGGTCATCCCGGACAACGCCATCCTCGGCGCGATCCTGGCGCTGAAGGAAGAAACGCCGGAGATCCCGGTGGTGTTCGTCTCCAAGGACATCAACCTGCGCATCAAGGCGGCCATCGCCGGCATCGTCTCGGAAGACTACGAGAACGACCGCGCGCTGGACGATTTCAGCCTGCTCTACACCGGCGCCACCGAGCTGCCGGAAGACTTCTGGAAGCGCCACGGCGAGGATCTGCGCAGCTGGAGCGACAAGGGCCGCACGCACTACGAAATCCTCGCCCAGGACGGCGAAGAGTGGTACCCGAACCAGTACGTGTACCTGCCGGGCGAAGACGAAGTCGAGCTGCGCGTCAGCAGGATCGTCGGCGATGGCAAGGTGGTGTTGTCGCTGGTCGATGACTTCCGCCACGGCAGCCATGCCGTGTGGGGCATCAGCGCGCGCAACCGCGAGCAGAACTTCGCACTCAACGCACTGATGGATCCGGAGATCGACCTCGTCACCCTGCTCGGTACCGCCGGCACCGGCAAGACCCTGCTGGCACTGGCCGCCGGCCTGGCGCAGACGATGGACCAGCAGCGCTACCGCGAGATCATCATGACCCGCGCCACGGTCAGCGTCGGCGAGGACATCGGCTTCCTGCCCGGTACCGAGGAAGAGAAGATGACGCCGTGGATGGGCGCGCTGACCGACAACCTGGAAGTGCTGACGCACAACCAGGAAGGCGGCACCTGGGGCCGCCAGGCCACCAACGACCTGCTCGCCAGCCGCATCAAGATCCGCTCGATGAACTTCATGCGCGGCCGTACGTTCCTGTCGCGTTACCTGATCCTGGACGAGGCGCAGAACCTGACCCCCAAGCAGATGAAGACGCTGATCACCCGTGCCGGTCCCGGCACCAAGATCGTCTGCCTGGGCAACGTCGAACAGATCGACACCCCGTACCTGACCGAAACCACGTCGGGCCTGACCTACGCCGTGGACCGCTTCAAGAACTGGCCGCACAGCGCGCACATCACGCTGCGTCGCGGTGAACGCTCGCGGCTGGCCGATTACGCCTCGGAGGTGTTGTGAACCGCTGCACCCGTCTGCTGCTGCCATCGCTGGCGGTCGCCATTGCCACGCTGCTCGGTGCCTGCGCGACCACGCAGGGACCGGCCAGCGTGCCGACCACAGAACGCAGTGGCCAGTCCTGGGTGGTCACCCGCCCGATCATCGCCGCGCAGGTGCTCGACACCTGCTCGCGCCCCAGCCCCGGCCGCGAGGCCGGGCGGGTCAGCGGCTACTGGGCACCGAGCCGGCAGCAGGTGGACCAGCTGGAAGCGAAGCTGGCATCGCTGGAAGCGCAGGTGCCGCACGTGCTGGATTTCGATCGCCAGTACGTCGGCATCGAGCTGGACGGAAAGCAGGTGATCTACATCAACGCGTTCCATCTGCCTGAAGACAACAGCCTGCGGCCCGCCCGCGAGGCGGTACGGGTCTGCGATGGCGGCGCGCAGTTCTGGGGCGCGGTCTTCGACCCGGCCAGCGGGACCTTCAGCGAGCTGCAGTTCAACGGCGGCTTCGGCGGGCCCTGAGGGGCCTGCCATGGGAATCCGCCTGCCCACCTGGGTCTGGATCGGCGCGGTCGCCCTGTCGTGCGTGGCCGGCATGGTCAATGTGGTTGGCTTCCTCGGTTTTGAACACCAGGCGGTCAGCCACATGACCGGCAGCACCAGCCAGCTTGGCATGGCACTGGCGCAAGGTGACTGGCGCGCGGTCGGCCATTTGTGGGGGCTGCTGATCGCGTTTTCGCTGGGCGCGATGGTCAGCGGACTGCTGATCCAGGACAGCGCACTGCAGCTCGGCCGGCGCTACGGCGTGGCGCTGGCATTGGAATCGCTGTTGCTGCTGGCGGCCATTCCGCTGTTCAAGCAGCATCAGATATGGGGCGCATTGGCGGCCGCGATGGCCTGCGGACTGCAGAATGCGATGGCCACCACCTTCAGTGGTGCCGTCGTACGCACCACTCATCTCAGCGGCATGTTCACCGACCTCGGCATCGGCCTGGGCCACCTGCTGCGCGGGCTGCCGCTGCAGGTACGACGCCTGACCCTGAGCGGCCTGATCATCAGCGGCTTCCTTGCTGGCGGCGTGATCGGCGCCTGGCTGTTCGTGCGCTGGCAATACGACGCCCTGCTGGCCCCTGCCCTGCTGACCGGCCTGACCGGGCTGGGCTATGTGTCCTACCAGCAGTGGGCGCGCTGGCGGCGTTGAGCATGGCGTCATCCACGCATGGCGTGGTTCTACGTTGTCCATCCGATCTTTTCCGCGATATCCACGCATGGCGTGGATCTACTGCGCAGGAAGCCGTCAGATGCGGGGCGGTGTGGGGCTGCAGGACCGTTGGCGCCATGGAT
>NZ_JBFTOJ010000218.1:0-5884 GCF_056397905.1 Stenotrophomonas sp. 05L414_2 | reverse complement strand
GTGGACGCCGACACAGTCACTCTGCCAAGCGAGGTTGCGGCTGCCGGCGCTGGCGCAGTGCGCGGGCGGTCCGTGTTTGCCGCCGCAGCTGCCGTAGCGAGCGCGCTGCGGATCACGAACACGCCCGGCGAGCGTTCCTCGACGCTCAGTCCCTGGCCGGCAATCAGCCGTTGCAGTGCTTCGCGCGGGGCATAGCGGCCGTCCAGCGCTGGCGCCTGGCGGCCGGCAACGCTGTCTGCAGCGAACAGCAGCTGGATGCCGCTCTGCCTGGCCACCGCATTGAGTGACTGTTGCAGCGGGGCGGCCGGAAGATGGACGTCCACCGCCGTGGGGGTGGACTGCGCCGCCGCCGGAAGGGCGGCGCACAGGCTGACGGCCAGCAGGGCAGGCGTCAGGCGGCGCAGGGCGGCGGGCAGGGCAATGCGGGTCATGCGGGGTCCTTCAGAGGGGTTCATGCAGCAGCCGTATGAGCAGGGCCATAACCCACCCTCGGTGCCGAATTCAGTGGCGTGCGGAGATGTGCACGCTGCCGTCGCCGCGGACGTGGACGGCGACGGGCAGGATCTCCGGCAGCAGCGCCAGCGCGGTGGCGGCATGGTCGCCATCGAACACGCCCGATACCTGCAGCGTGGCCAGTCCGGGTTCGTCCAGTACGATTGCGCCGTGGTGATAGCGCTGCAGGCTGCGTACCACCTCGCCCAGCGGGGCCTGCGCGAACTGCAGTCGGCCCTGCGTCCATTCCCCGCTGCCAGTGGCGATCGGCTGCGGCGGCTGCACCGGCCCTGTCCCTGTCCCTGCCAGCAGCTGCTGGCCAGGCTGCAGGTGCTGCTCGCCGTCACGGCCAGCAACGCGCACGCCGACCTCGCCTCGCCACAGGCGGACTTCACTGCGGTCACCGCGTCGCTCCACGTCGAACACCGTGCCGTAGTTGCGCACCTGCACGGGCCCGGCATCGACCTGGAACCGGCGCCAGCGCGAGGGCGCCACGTCGAAGCGGGCGCGTCCGGAGACCAGCACCGCGCGGCGCGAACGCAGATGGCTGCGCACCTGCAGATGGCTGCCCGCATCCAGCTGGATACGGCTGCCATCGGCCAGCAGCACGTTGCGACGTTGGCCGATGGCCGTCCGGTAATCGTGCTGTTGCCAGCCGGGATCGACAGCGTAAAGCCCGCCCAGTCCAGCCACCAGCAGCAGGCCGAGCGCAGCCCCGCCGATCTGCCGGCTGCGGTGGGGGCGATACAGTTGCGCCGGATCGGGTACCGGGAACAGTGCCTTGAGGGTGTCCCGATGTTGCTCCAGCAGACGATCAGGCGAAGGCGTGCCGGCCTTGTCCGGGAGTGGAGGGCGCGGGCGAGGGGGCGCTGTCACGTCAGCGCCCTCACCGGCAGCGCCTGCCGGCAATCGACCATCGCCAACCGCAGATGCCGCTCGACCGCCTTCAGGCCGATCCCCATGCGGCGGGCAACCGCAGCCTGCGGAACGTCATGGATCTTGTGCAGGATGAAGACCTGGCGGCGTCGACAGGGCATCGCACGGATGACGTCGACAAGCCGTGCCAGTTCCTGCGCGGCAACGGCCTGTCTGGCCGGGCCGGCACCTTCGCAGGCCGCATCGGGCAGTTCGGCACGCGGTTCCACCCACTGGCGACGCAGGTCTTCAGCACGGCAACGATCAACCGCAGCGTCATGCGCCATCCGTCGCAGCAGCGCCATCGGCTGGCGCACGCCGGCCGGTTCGGGGCGCTCCAGCAGGCGTACGCAGACGTCGTGCACCACCTCGCGGGCCAGCCCGGGTGAGGCGAAGCGACGGCGCAGGTAATCCACCAGATCCTCGTAGTGGCGCACCAGCGAGGACACCAACGGCAGCACAGGTGGCGGGGGGTGCGGTGGCGTGGACATCCGGGAAAGCGGCGCAGGCAGGAAGGGGTGCCAGGCAGGGCCAGCCCTGCGCGGTGTCACGATAGTAATGGGAACTGTTCGCATTTGCTATCGGATGAGCGACGACGGGATTGTTCGCGGTGCCCGGAAAGTGAATCCATGATCACCCTCTGCAGCGCACACTCGGCCGCAGATAGGCTGCATGGCAGCCATCGGGGAGAGTGACCATGCACGTGCTTCTGGTGATCGTCGGCGGGTTCCTGCTGCTGGCCGTCTTCGCGCTGTTCGGCAGGCTCTGGAGCACAAGCAGCCCTCAGCTGCCAACGGGGCTGCTGGCCTTCATCGGCACCTGGCTGCTGGTATCGGTGGCCAACATGTGGGTGGGGGTCAGCCGGGCAGGCTATACGGTGCGCGAGGAGTTGCCGATCCTGCTGCTGGTGTTTGCCGTGCCGGCGCTGGTGGCCGGTGTCATCTTCTGGCGGCTGGGCCGCTGAACCGAGGATCCGTGATGCCGGCAACGCCCCGTCTTCCTGCCCTGCGTCGTCGCGACGGCCATCATGCACGGGTGACCTACGAAGAACTGTTCTTCGACCTGGTCTATGTGTTCGCGGTCACCCAGCTCAGCCACCACCTGCTGCACCACCTGGGCCTGCTGGGCGTGCTGCAGACGCTGGTGTTGTGGTTTGCGGTCTGGCTTGGCTGGCAGTACGCGTGCTGGGTCAGCAACTGGTTCGACCCGGAGGCGCCGCGTATCCGTGGCCTGTTGTTCGTCACGATGCTGCTGGCGTTGCTGATGTCTTCGTCCATCCCGGAAGCCTTTGCCGGTCGCGCCTGGATGTTCGCCGGTGCCTACGCCACGATGCAGGTAGGGCGGACGCTGTTTGTGCTGCTGGAAGTAGGGCGCTCGCACCCGCTGGCCGCCAACTTCAGGCGCATGCTGGCCTGGGTCAGCGTTTCGGCCTGCTTCTGGCTGGCCGGTGCATCGGTCGAGGGCAATGCGCGGCTGGCATTGTGGGCGGTGGCTGTCGCCTGCGAGTACATCTCGCCGATGTTCGGCTTCGCGTTTCCGGGCCTTGGCCGTTCGCGTACCCGCGAGTGGACCATCGAAGGTGGGCACCTGGCCGAGCGCTGCCAGTTGTTCGTGATAGTCGCATTGGGTGAGACGTTGCTGGCAACCGGCGGCGTGCTGAGCGAGGTGGAGCGCTGGAGTGGCGCGGTGGTGTCGGCAGTGCTGGCGACCTTTGCCGGTACGATCGCGATGTGGTGGCTGTACTTCGGCATCTCCAGCCGCGACGCCACCGACACCATCACCCGTTCCGACGACCCGGGCCGCATCGGCGCCTACTTCCACTACGTGCACGCGCTGCTGATCGCCGGCATCATCGCCACCGCCGTCGGCAACGACCTGGTGATGGACGAACCGGAGGCGAGGGTGACCCTGCCGTATGCCGCGATGCTGGCAGCGGGGCCGTTGATCTACCTGCTGGGCAGCGCACTGTACAAGCGGGCGGTCTACGGCCGCGTGCCGCGCTCGCACCTGGTGGGGGCAGGGGTTCTGGTCGTGCTCGGCTTCGTGCTGCCATGGATGCACCTGCTGGCGGCAGGGTGGCTGACCAGCATCGTGCTGCTGGCGGTGGGGCTGGCCGATACACGGTTGAAGCGAAGCATTGCAGCGACGCGCCGTTAGGGGGCTGCCCGGCAGGCCTGAGCTCAGCGCAGCTCCGCAGCCATCGCCGCCAGTCGGCTCACGGTGTTGATGTTGCGGCCGGTTCCGTTTGCTGCGAAGGGGACGCGCAGGCGCGAACCGGCCATGCCATCGCCGTAGTGGATGAACAGCTCGCGCTTGCCGAGAGCGAGCTGTTCTTCGCCAATACCCGTCACGCCCTGCAGCGGATCCTTCGGCAGCTCCGCATCGATGAACAGGGCGACGACACGGTTGCCGGCGGCGTCCTTGAACGGGTTGCGGGCGACCACTTCGGCCATCTCAGCAGCGGTACGCAGCAGCACGCCGACCGGCTTGCCCGCATAAGCATGCAGGCTTTTCGCCAAACTGCCGCGCACACCCGCCTCGTCGAGCGTACTGCTGAACACGGCATTGCCGCTGGCGATATAGGTGCGGACGTCCCGGAATCCGGCGTTCTCGCACATCCGCACCAGCTCGGTCATCGGTAGCTTGCCGGTGCCGCCGACATTGACCGCGCGCAGCAGGGCCACGTAGGCGGTCATGGCGCAGCGGCCTGCAGCCGGTCGTACATGCGGACCAGATCGACCAGCGTGCGTGCTTCCATCTTGCGCATGACCTGCGCGCGACGCACCTTCACGGTGATCTCGCTGACCCCCAGGTCGGCGGCGATCTGCTTGTTCAGGCGACCGCGCACCACGCCGGCAACCACCTCGCGCTCGCCGGCGTTCAAGGTGCCCCAGCGCAGCTGCAACGCGCCCAGCGCATCACCCTCGCGGCGCCGCTGGCGATCGATCCCGATGCCCCTGTGGATCGCGTCCAGCAGTTCCTGGTCGCGGAACGGCTTGGTCAGGAATTCGATGGCGCCGTCCTTGATCGCATTGACGCCCATGGCGATGTCGCCGTGGCCGGTGATGAACACCACCGGCAGGTGCAGATCGTGGCTGGCCATGCTGCGATGGAAATCCAGTCCGCTCTGCCCGGGCATGCGCACGTCCAGCACAAGGCAAGCCGGAGCATCCTCCATCGCATGGGCAAGAAATTCGCCGGTCGAGGCGAAGGCCCGCACCTGCAGGCCCATCGAGGCCAGCAGGTCCTCCAGCGCGGCGCGCACCGAGGCGTCGTCGTCGACCACGTAGACGATCGGTGACGGTTCAATAGGTGCTGTGGTGGGTTTACGCATGCGCAGCCTCCGTGGCCGTTGGCAGCTCGAAGATGAAGCAGGCGCCGCCACCGGCCGGTCGTTCGGCGCGGATATGGCCGCCGTTGGCTTCGATCATCGAGCGGCTAAGGCTGAGGCCCAGGCCGAGGCCGTTCGCCTTGGTGGTCCAGAATGCATCGAACACGCGGTCAGTCTGCTCAGCGGGCAGGCCGACACCGCGATCGCGCACGCTCAGGCTGACGTGGCCGCGACCATCGTACGCCGTCAGCATGGACAGCCTGCGCTCGCTTACGCGCGTGTCCGACATCGCATCGACGGCGTTGAGGATGAGGTTGCCGATCACCTGCTGCACCTGTACGCGATCGGCATGGGCAGGGGGGAGTTCATTGCCCAGCACCAGCGCCACGGTCACACCATGCTGTTCCAGTTCGCTGCGCGAGAGTGCCAGCATTTCCTCCACGGCCAGGTTGAGGTCGAAGGCCTGGCGCTCTGGCGCGGCGCCTTGGGTCAGGCCACGGATGCGGGCAATCACGTTACTGGCGCGATGGGCGTCGGCGACGATGCGGGCGATGGTCTGGCGCGCCTTGTCCAGGTTCGGCGGCTCCTGGGCCAACCAGCGCTGGCTGGCTTCGGCGCTGCTGGCGATGGCCGCCAACGGCTGGTTCACTTCATGTGCGATGGAGGTGGTCAGCTCGCCGACGGTGGAGGCGCGGGCCACCCGCAGCAGGCGCGCCTGTGTATCCTGCACCGCGGCCTTGGCCGCTTCCATCTTCAATGCCAGGTAGGTGGTGATGCCGATCACCAGCATGCCGATCGCTGAATTGACCAGGCCGATGCGGTAGGTGCCGAAGCGGGTGAGGAAGAAGCTAAGGCCGGTCAATGCGATGCAGACTGCCGCAAGGGCGATGAGCCCGCGGGCGGGAAGCCGCCGCGACGCTGCCAGGATCACCGCCGCGTAGAAGCAGGCGGCAGCAACGGCGTAGTCGGTAACCGTATCGACCAGGAAGATGGCCGCCATCACGATGATCAGGGCCAGCACGACCAGTGGGCGGCGGGGCGACAGCGATGGCATCGGGATAGCTCCCTGGCGTGGGTGGAAAGGATAGCAAAGCGCTGTTCAGTAGATGTCGACCTTGGTCGGCATGCCCCAGAGAGATGCAGGGT
>NZ_JBFTOJ010000217.1:0-5917 GCF_056397905.1 Stenotrophomonas sp. 05L414_2 | reverse complement strand
CCTATGAGCACAGCTATCCAGACGGCCGCAACGTGCAGGCAAAGCTCTATCCGAACGAGCTCTACGAAGACTTTCGCCGGCACTTCAACGAAACCTGGCTCCCACTGCATGCGCCCAGATACTTTGCTGCGCGCGACAGGCAGGCGCTGACCTTCGTACGCACGCTTCTGCTGCCTTCGACATGACGTCACAGCGGACCGATCCCTGGGCTGCCGTGCAGCACCAGGGATCGGTCCCACCGGGCCGGCTCAGATCGCCAGTTCGGCCTCCACGTCCTGCACCTTGCGCCGCGCCAGGGCGAGGTTGGACTTGGTCCGGTCCAGCACGATGTAGAAGAACAGGCCCTTCTTCTTCGCCACCGGGCGCATGATGTGATACGCCTTGCCCAGCGAGATCAGGATGTCCTCGATGCCATCGTTGAGGTTGAGCGAGGCGGCGGTTTTCATCTTCGCGCGGATCACTTCGGTGTTGCCGGCCGCCGCCACTTCCATGTCCATGCCCGAACCGGCCTCGCCCAGCAGCATGCCGCTTTCGTAGTCGACCAGCGCCACGGCCTGCGCGCCATCGATACCCATCAGTGCAGTCAACGAATCATTCAATCCAGCCACGTTGCACCCCTCTCAATGTTGGTTCGAGCCCCTCGTTCCCCTGCGGCCGGGCTCACGATCCGCTGAGTTCGGCCAGGATCGCCTGGCCACATTCCCTGCTCTGCCACAGCACCTGGCCGATCACGCTGCGCTGGTCGCAGGCCGCCATCAGCAGCAACGGCGCTCGCCCCTCGGCCTGGATGGCCAGCATCAGCACCTTGCCACCGGCGGCCTCCAGCATCAGCGTCTGCAGATCGCCCAGTGCCAGTTCGCGCCCCACTGCTGCAGCCAGGGCCAGCATCGCGCTGGTCATCGCCGCCAGGCGTTCGCCACGCCCCTCCGCACCAGCACTGACCAGGGCAAAGCCATCGACGCTGGCCAGCACCACGGTCCGCACCCCTTCCACCCGCTGCTGCAGGTCCTGCAGCAGCGGCTGCAGGCGCTCGCGCTGCTGCGCGTCCGGCAACGGCGCGCCTTGTCCATCAGCCATGTGCGGCCACCAGTGCATGCGCTTCCATTTCGCTCATCAGTACGTCCATCAGCAGCAGTCCTTGTTCACGATCACGGGCATCCACCGCCAGCAACGGCAGCGGCTGGCCATCGAGCCGGGCGCGCTCGGCCCAGTCATCCAGTGCCGCTGCCGGCACCTGGTCAAGATGGGTCACCGCCACCACCAGGGCCAATGCCGGACCGAACGGGCGCAGCACCTGCAGGTAGGCGTCCAGCTCAGCGGCCACCCCGGCACGGCGCGCGTCCAGCAGCAACACCGCACCGCGCGCACCCTGCAGCAGGATCGGCCACAGGAAATCAAAGCGCTGCTGGCCAGGCGTGCCATACAGGCGCAGCCTCTCGCCGTTGGGCAGGTCGATATCGGCGTAGTCCAGCGCCACCGTGGTCGAAGCCTTGTCGGCACCCGCGCGGTCGCTGTTGGCTACGTCGGTGTCGACCACCGCTCCGGCGGCGATGCTGCGTACCAATGTCGACTTGCCGCTGCCCATGCCACCGAGCACCACCACCTTGTGCTCACGCATCGCGGTCACTCCCGCGCAGCGTGCGCCACAGGCGTGCGAGCAGGCCGTTGTCGGCAGTGCTGGCACGCGCACCCACCAGCGGTACTGCAGGTGCGACCTGCAGCTGCGCATAACCGCACAGGTAGGCGGCGTGGATGAAATCGCGCACKGCGGCGGCGGGAAGATCCAGCAGCATCGCGCATTCGTCCACCGTGCAGGCACGCTTGAGCAGCAGCGAACATAGACGGAAGCCATCGTGATCGTGGCCGAGCACGCGGAAGTCCGGCCAGCGCAGCAGCTTCACCGACGCCCCGCGCAGGCGCTCATCCAACGCCTGCCAGTGACGGCTGCGCTGCGCCCATTGCCACAGCAACGGACGCAACGGCAGTCGCGTGCGGTCACCCGCCAGTGCCTGCAGCTGCGCCGGCAGCAGCGCATCCAGATACAGGTGCTCGAAGCCGTGTGCCAGCCGTTCCACCAGCACGGTAGCCGGCTCGTGCAGCAGCACCGCCTGGTCCTGTTCCAGATCCAGCAGCAGCAGCGGCTCTCCACCCTCGCCCAGCAGCGCCTGGCCCTGCCGCGATGGCAGCCGCTCGCGCAGCAGGCGGGTGATCGCATGCGCGCCGTCAGCCAAGCGGATCGGTGTCGCATCGGTGCCGGTCTGCATGCCGCGCAGCGCCCGTCCTATCGCGCCATCATCCAGTACGTCCTGGCCGCCATCGCCCTCGCGCAACTGGCCGCCGAGGTCCTCGATCCAGCAGTGCAGGCGCGGGCGCTGCTGGCGCATGCGCAGTGCCGCGTTGCGCAGCGCAGGCGTATCGCGAATCACCAGCAGATCGCAGTCGTCCAGGTCCTGGCTGCGGCGGATCTGTCCGTCCGGCAGCGCCGAGGCCATCCGCAGCCTCTGCAGCAGGGCCTGTTCGCCCTGGATGTCGGTTCCCACTACGAGCACGCGTGCCATCCGTGTTCCCCGTGCGACCACCTCCCCGGCGGTCTCGCATCGCCAAGGCTAGGCCATGGCTTGCCGCCATCGTCGTGATCGACTGCTCATATTGGTGGCAGTGGTGAACATGCATGCGTCCGTTCTGCGACGGCCATCGCGGGCAAGTTTCATGCCGTGTTGACGGCGTTCCGACAGATGACGGATTTCACGGTTTTGTGCAGCTCCCGTCCGCGCGTGGACAGGCACCAACGGCATGCGGGCAAAAAGAAACCCGCGCCGAGGCGCGGGTTTCTTTCCAGGTCTCAACCGGGCGGCGATGAATCAGCCGCGCAGCTGCTCCAGCGCGGCATTGAAGGTCGCGCTCGGACGCATCGCGGCAGCGGCCTTGGCCACATCCGGACGGTAGTAGCCGCCGATGTCCACGGCCTTGCCCTGCACCGCGATCAGCTCGTCAACGATCTTCTGCTCGTTGTCGGCCAGCGCCTTGGCCAGCGGAGCGAAGCGTGCCTGCAGTGCGGCATCTTCGTTCTGCGCTGCCAGGGCCTGCGCCCAGTACAGGGCGATGTAGAAGTGGCTGCCACGGTTGTCGATGCCACCGAGCTTGCGCGACGGCGACTTGTCGTTGTCCAGGAACTGGCCGTTGGCCTCGTCCAGTGCCTTGGCCAGCACGCGGGCGGCAGCGTTGTCGTAGCGGTTGCCCAGATGCTCCAGCGACGCGGCCAGGGCCAGGAACTCACCCAGCGAATCCCAGCGCAGGTAGTCCTCTTCGACGAACTGCTGCACGTGCTTCGGTGCCGAACCGCCAGCACCGGTCTCGAACAGGCCGCCACCGGCCATCAGCGGCACGATCGACAGCATCTTGGCGCTGGTGCCCAGCTCCATGATCGGGAACAGATCGGTGAGGTAATCGCGCAGCACGTTGCCGGTCACCGAAATGGTGTCCTCGCCCTTGCGGATGCGGGCCAGCGAGAAGGTGGTCGCTTCCACCGGCGGCAGGATGCGGATATCCAGGCCGGTGGTGTCGTGGTCCTTCAGGTACGTCTCGACCTTGGCGATGACCTGCGCGTCGTGGGCGCGGGCGGCGTCCAGCCAGAACACGGCCGGGGTGCTGCTCAGGCGCGCGCGTTCGACGGCCAGCTTGACCCAGTCCTGGATCGGCGCGTCCTTGGTCTGGCACATGCGCCAGATGTCACCGGCTTCCACGGCGTGTTCGAACACCACGTTGCCGGCCTCGTCGGTGACCTTGACCACGCCGTCGGCAGCGATCTGGAAGGTCTTGTCGTGCGAGCCATACTCTTCAGCCTTCTGCGCCATCAGGCCGACGTTGGGCACCGAGCCCATGGTTGCCGGGTTGAAGRCACCGTTGCTGCGGCAGTCGTCGATGACAGCCTGGTACACGCCGGCATAGCAGCGGTCCGGAATGACCGCCTTGGTGTCCTGCAGCTTGCCTTCGGCATTCCACATCTTGCCGGAGTCGCGGATCATCGCCGGCATCGAGGCGTCGACGATCACGTCGCTCGGCACGTGCAGGTTGGTGATGCCCTTGTCCGAGTTGACCATGGCCAGGCCCGGACGCTGAGCGTACTCGGCCTGCAGGTCGGCTTCGATGGCGGCACGGGTGGCTTCGGGCAGCGACGGCAGGCGCGCGACCAGATCACCGATGCCGTTGTTGGCATCGAAACCGGCCTGCTTGAGCGTGTCGGCGTGCTTGGCGAGCACGTCCTTGTAGAACTCGTTGACGACCACGCCGAACATGATCGGGTCGGAGACCTTCATCATGGTCGCCTTCAGGTGCAGCGAGAACAGCACGCCCTGCGACTTGGCGTCTTCGATCTGCGCATCGATGAAGGCGGCCAGCGCCTTGCGGCTCATCACTGCCGCGTCGACGATCTCACCGGCCTTGACCGCGGTCTTTTCCTTCAGCACGACGGTGCTGCCGTCCTTGCCGTGCAGGGTGATCTTCAGCGCGCCGGCGTTGGCCAGGGTGGCCGACTTCTCGCTGCCGTAGAAATCACCCGCGTCCATGTGCGCAACGTGCGACTTCGAATCGGACGCCCAGGCGCCCATGCGGTGCGGGTGCTTGCGGGCGTAGTTCTTCACCGACAGCGGCGCGCGCCGGTCGGAGTTGCCTTCGCGCAGCACCGGATTGACTGCGCTGCCCTTGACCTTGTCGTAGCGCGCCTTGTAGTCGCGCTGCTGGTCGTCGGCCGGGGTTTCCGGGTAATCCGGCAGCGGATAGCCCTGGTCCTGCAATTCCTTGATGGCGGCCTTCAGCTGCGGCACCGAGGCGGAGATGTTCGGCAGCTTGATGATGTTGGCGTCGGGGGTGGTCGCCAGCTGGCCCAGCTCGGCCAGGTCATCGTTGACCTTCTGCGCATCGCTCAGCAGTTCCGGGAACAGCGACAGGATGCGGCCGGACAACGAGATGTCACGGGTTTCCACTGCGATGCCCGCGGTGGAGGTATAGGCGTCGACGATCGGCAGCAGCGACTGGGTGGCCAGGAACGGTGCTTCGTCGGTCAGCGTGTAGAGGATCTTGGACATGGGGGACTTGGACTCTGTAGCAGTGCTCAGGGGAAGGCCGGCGCCAGCGCCGGGCCACGTGCAACCGTGTCACTTTCCCCGCCGCCGTCAGGGTGGGCGCGCGCCGGGGAAACCCCTGCATTGTCGCGTTTTCAGCCGCGCGGGGCAAAGCCGTGCCATACGCGGCGGTACTGCACGCCGGCAACGCTGTGATCCATCCACGCATGGCGTGGGTCTGCGGAAACATCGCCGCGCGAGGAACGGCCAGGTGTCTGCACCCGTAGATCCACGCCATGCGTGGATGAGGCCTTCCCGCAACACCACCAACAAAAAAGGACGCAGCCTCGCGGCTGCGTCCATCGTGAGTCCAACCGGGAGAGAGTCGGCGGGACTTACTTGACCTCAAACTCCTGCGGCGTTCCGGCCGCCTTACCATCAACCATGACTTCGGCGCGGTACTTGCCGGCCGGCCAGCCATTGGCATTCTTGAAGGTGATGTTGGTGGTCTCTGCACCGCTGGTGTTCAGGGTTGCGTTCTGCTCACCGGCCACCTGGCCATCCTGGAAGGTCAGCTTGGCGCCGACGGTGACATTGTTGGCCGCGCCATCGGTCTTCACCGAGACGATGACATCGTCCTTCGGCGCGAACAGGGCGGCCGTGGTGACCGACTTGTCAGCTGCGGCGGTCTTGCCGACAGTGACCGCCGATACCGCTACGGCCGATGCAGCCATCGGCGGCGGCGCGCCGGTCATCGGCGCGGGCGCCTCGGCCGGCGTGGTTGCCGCCGGAGCTGCGTTGTTGTCTGCGGTTTCTTCCTTCTTCTTGCAGCCCACCAGGGCGACGCTGCCCAGCAA
>NZ_JBFTOJ010000216.1:0-5928 GCF_056397905.1 Stenotrophomonas sp. 05L414_2 | reverse complement strand
GGCGGGTGCAGGGCGCAGCCCTGCCGACCAACCCTCAGTGCAGCAGGGCAGCCACCGCCGCGCGGAACCCCGCCTGTGCCTGCCCCGATTCGGGCGTGTGATGCAGCTGCCGTACCGCACGTGCCAGTCGCGCTRCACCCACGAACCCGCAGCTGGCCTGCAACCGGTGCAGCTGGCTGCGCAGCTGGCGCTCGTCATGCTGGTCCACCGCCTGTTCGACCGCATCGCGCACGCCCGGCAGTTCGGCCAGGAACAGCTCGCGCAGGGCGATCAGGTGGTTGCGTTGGCCATTGAGCGCGGCCAGGGCGGCGGTTTCGTCCCAGTCCTCCAGGGCCAGCTCGACCGCCGCCGGCGGCACCGTGGAACCGGCGGGGCTGTTGACCAGCGCACGACGGACCGCCTTCAGCAGTTGGTCGCGGCCCAGCGGCTTGACCAGGGTGTCGCTGAAACCCGCCTCGCGCAGGCGGGCGTGAATGGCAGCATCGCCGTCGGCGGTATGCGCCAGCGCCGGGGTGTCCGGGTGCGAGCGGCGCAGCTGGTGCAACAGCTGGGCACCATTGCCATCCGGCAGGTTGACGTCGATCAGCCACAGATCGTGGGCACCGGGCTCGGCGCGCGCGAGGGCGCTGGCCAGTGAGTCGGCGGTATCCACATCCGCTGGTAACGTTTCCAACGCCGCTTTGAAAAAACCGCGGCTGATGATGTCGTCCTCGACAAGCAGGAAGCGGGGTCGACTGGCCCGCGGGGTCATCTGCATCAGGGCTGCCTCCATGTCAGCTGGGGTCAATCATCAAGCACGGCGGCGGCGGGCGCAAGCGGCCAGCGGCCCCGCTGGTCAGGATCTGCGACAATACGCCCCCACTTTTGCCCGCAGCCTGTTGCCACGTGGCCCGATCCCGCTCCCGCATCGACCGTACTCCCTTCCAGACCGAGATCCTCGACCTCAGCCATGATGGTCGCGGWGTTGCCCGCCGTGAAGGCGAGGGCGGCAAGGTCACCTTCATCAGCGGCGCCCTGCCTGGCGAAGTGGTGATGGCCGAACAGACCGCCCGCAGCCGCCACTTCGATGAGGCGCGCACGGTGGAAGTGCTGCAGGCCTCGCCGCAGCGGGTGACCCCCAATTGCCCGCATTTCGGCACCTGCGCCGGCTGCGTGCTGCAGCACCTGGACGAAGACCAGCAGATCGTCGCCAAGCAGCGCGTGCTGATGGACAACCTGGAGCGCATCGGCCATGTGAAGCCGGGCACCGTGCTGCCGCCGCTGGTGGGTGACAGCTGGGGCTACCGCCGCAAGGGCCGGTTCTCGGTGCGCCGGGTCGAGAAGAAGGACAAGACCCTGGTCGGCTTCCGCGAGCAGGACCCGCGCTTCGTCGCAGACCTGCAGCAGTGCCTGACCGTGATCCCGGAAATCGGCACCAAGGTGGAGGTGCTGTCGACCTTCATCGAATCCCTGGATGGCAAGCGCGACATCCCGCAGATCGAGTTCATCGCCGGTGACCAGGCCGTGGTGCTGACCGTGCGCCACCTGCAGCCGCTGAGTGATGCCGATCGGGCCGCCTGGGCGGCCTTTGGCCAACAGCACGGTTTTGTCATCTACCTGCAGTCGGGCGGCGTGGATACCGTGCAGCCGCTGGACGGGCAGGGCGTGGCGCTTTCGTTCCGGCTGGCGCCGTGGGATGTCGAACTGGCGTTCCGTCCGCTGGATTTCATCCAGGTCAATGCCAAGCTCAACGAGAAGATGATCGCCCACGCGCTGGACCTGCTTGAACCGGGTGCCGACGAGCGCGTGCTGGACCTGTTCTGTGGCCTGGGCAACTTCACCCTGCCGCTGGCGCGCAAGGTGCGCGAAGTGGTGGGCGTGGAAGGTGATGCCGGGCTGGTGGCGCGTGCGCGTGAGAACGCCGAGCGCAACGGGCTGGCCAACGCGCAGTTCTACAGCGCCGACCTCACCCAGGACCAGCGCAGCACGGCATGGATGCGCCAGGGCTTTGACAAGCTGCTGCTGGATCCGCCGCGTTCGGGCGCCATCGAAGTGCTGCAGCAGCTGCCGTTGAAGCAGTTCAAGCGCATCGTCTATGTCAGCTGCCATCCGGGCTCGCTGGCCCGCGATGCCGGCTACCTGGTCAACGAACAGGGCTTCACCCTGGTCAGCGCCGGTGCGATGGACATGTTCCCGCATACCGCGCACGTGGAAAGCATCGCGGTGTTCGAAAAGCGCTGATGCCTGCAGCGCCGGGGGCTGCCCGGCGCCTGCCTTGCCGCTTGCAGGCAGGCAATGCGGTCAGTCGGCCGGTGCGTTCTGCCACTGGCCGTCCACGCGCACGAAGGCCATGGACTGCTCGCCATGCTCGCTGCCGTCGCCTGCGCGCACGGTGCATTCGATGGCGGCCCTGTCGCTGGCGACCTCGCAGTTCCTCACTTCCTGCACCTGCAGGGTGCCGGCAGCCTGTTCGAAGCGTGCGCGCAGGGCTGGGTCGGCCTGCTGCTGCGCCTGCCCGGCGATCCGTTCGCGCAACAGCGCCTGCACCCTTTCCCGGGGCGGCGCCGGTACGGGCACATTGCGCTGGTCAGGCAGTGTCCACGCGCCATCCACCAGCGCCAGCCGCAGCAGCTGTGGTCGCGAGTTGATGCCTGCGCTGGCGGTGGCGATGCAATCGACGGCGTCGCCGGCCTCGGCGGGGGCACAGCTGTCCAGGGTCTGCAGACGGGGCCGGAACGTCTCGGCAACCAGGCGACTGCTGTCGCTGGCGGGGCGATCGGCAACGGCCTGGTCGAACATCCGGTCCATCGCAGCCTGTGCCTGCTGCAGCGAAGGTACGGTCGCCGATCCGGCGCTGGCAACGGCGCACGGCAGCAGCGCCGAC
This sequence comes from Stenotrophomonas sp. 05L414_2, assembly GCF_056397905.1. Classification (NCBI taxonomy): domain Bacteria; kingdom Pseudomonadati; phylum Pseudomonadota; class Gammaproteobacteria; order Lysobacterales; family Lysobacteraceae; genus Stenotrophomonas; species Stenotrophomonas sp. 05L414_2. The sequence goes on along the minus strand of NZ_JBFTOJ010000216.1, from coordinate 3,065 downwards.
AGGGCAAGACAGCGACGAAGGCGATGGGAAAGCGTCATGAGCGACCATTCCATGGTTGGGGGGCCGCGCAGTGTAGTCCTGCCCGTCGCCGCGCCGATAGGCAGCGTCTGGCGTGAGCCGCATACTGTGCCCATGGGCATCGAAATCGAACGCAAATTCCTCGTCACCCATGATGGGTGGCGCACCGCCGCGCACAGGGTCATCCCGATGGCGCAGGGCTACATCAACGATCTGGGCGCACTCGACCGCGGCACCCAGAACGCCTCGGTGCGGGTCCGCATTGAAGGCGACAAGGCCGCGCTGAACCTGAAGTCGCGCACCCTGGGCCATACCCGGCAGGAGTTCGACTATCCGATTCCGGTGCAGGATGCGCGCGACCTGCTGGCGCTGTGCGTCGGCGGCCTGATCGACAAGCGCCGCCATCTGGTCGAGTACGCCGGCCTGACCTGGGAAGTGGACGAGTTCCTCGGCGACAACGCTGGTCTGGTGGTCGCCGAGGTCGAGCTCGACAGCGCCAACCAGGCCATCGAGCTGCCGGATTGGATCGGCGCCGAAGTGACCGACGACGCCCGCTACTACAACGTCGCTCTGGCCAGCCGCCCCTATTCACAGTGGTGAAACCCTCCGTCCCCTTTTTTCGAGGGTGTCGGCCCCCATGTCGGGGGGATGAGAATCGACATCTACTCCGACGTGGTCTGCCCCTGGTGCTGGATCGGCAAGCATCGCTTCCAGCAGGGTGTGCAGTTCCTAGGCGCCGATGCGCCCGAACTCGAGATCCACTGGCAGCCGTTCCAGCTTGACCCCGATGCGGACGCCACCCCGGTGCCACTGCGCGAGGCCTATGTGCGCAAGTTCGGCGGTGCCGAGCGCACCGAGCAGATTCTGGGCCAGACCCAGACCGCTGCGCGGGCCGAGGGCCTGCCGATGGACTTCAGCCAGGGCCAGGTGCGGGTAACCACGCTGCCGGCGCATCGCCTGTTGTGGCTGGCTGGCCAGCACGGCGTGCAGGAGGCCGTCGGTGAGGCGCTGTTCCGCGCCCATTTCGAGCATGGACAGAATCTGGCCGACCCGGCAGTGCTGGTCGCGGCCGGCGCCGCCGGTGGCCTTGCCGCAGACGAGATCCAGCAAATGCTGGCCGGCGATCGTGGCCTGGCCGAAGTGGAAGCGAGCCTGGCGCAGGCCCATGCACTGGGTATCTCCTCGGTGCCCACCTTCGTCATCGATGGCCGCTGGGCGGTTTCCGGAGCCCAGCCCCCGGAGGCCTTCGCCAACGCGCTGCGCCAGATCGCCGCCGAGCAGGCGGCGGGGCAGGGCGCGGAGGGTGCCCCGGACGGCGGCGACGACGCCTGCGGCGCGGACGGCTGCAAGGTCTGACCGACCCGCAGAAGGGGACGGAGGGGATTGAGTCGCATCCGGCACCAGTGGGTCGATTGCGCCTTGATCCCCTCCGTCCCCCTTTTTGACCACTGCGCCTGTTGGCCGGTTCTGCGACAATGCGGCACTGCGCCATGCGGGCGCCCGTTGTGGAGATCGACCATGCTGCTGATCGGCGTTGCCGGTACTGAACTGACCGCCCAGGAACGTGAGTGGCTGCAGCACGATGCTGTGGCCGGGGTGGTGCTGTTCAAGCGCAACTTCGCTTCGCGGCAGCAGGTGACCGAACTGTCCGCGGCGATCCGCGCTGCCGCACCGCGCCCGCAGTTGATCTGCGTGGACCAGGAAGGCGGTCGCGTGCAGCGCTTCCGTGAGGGCTTCAGCGAACTGCCGCCGCTGCAGGACATCGGTGTCCAGTACGCCAGGGATCCCGACGCTGCGCTGGCATTGGCCGAGCAGCACGCCTGGCTGATGGCCAGTGAGGTCCGTGCCAGCGGCGTGGACCTGAGCTTCGCCCCGGTGGTCGACCTCGGCCGTGGCAATCGCGCCATCGGCAATCGTGCCTTCAGTGAAGACCCGCAGGTGGTGGCCGCGTTCACCGCTGCCTATGTGCGCGGCATGCATGCGGTCGGCATGGCCGCCACCCTCAAGCATTTCCCCGGCCATGGCACCGTGCTGGAAGACACCCACGTGGATACCGCGATCGATCCGCGTGCGCTGGATGAACTGCGCGCACAGGATCTGGTCCCGTTCACGGCCGGTATCGCCGCCGGCGCCGATGCGGTGATGATGGCGCATGTGATCTACCCGCAGGTCGCACCGGAACCCGCTGGTTACTCGCCGCGCTGGATCCAGCAGATCCTGCGTGGCGAGCTCGGCTTCCGCGGCGTGGTGTTCTCCGATGACATCGGCATGGCCGCCTCGCACAGCGCCGGTGGCGTGCCGGCACGCGTGCACGCACACCTGGATGCCGGCTGCGATGTGGTGCTCGTCTGCCACCCGGAGCTGGTCGATGAAGCCCTGCACGCCGTGCAGGGACGCTCCCTCAATACCGCTGCGCTGCTGGGCCTGCTCGGCCGCGGCGCGCTTGGCTGGGATGGCCTGCTGGCCGATGCCCGCCATGGCGACACCCAATCCCGTCTGCTGCAAACCCTTGGAAGAACCGTCTGATGCCGAACCTCACCATTTCCCAGGCCCTGGCCCAAGCCGACCTGCTGGTCGACCGCCCCACCATCGACAAGGCCATTGCCGGCATCGCCGACGCCATTGCGCGCGACTACCAGGGCGAGGTGCCGCTGTTCCTGTCGATCATGCACGGTGCGCTGCCGTTCGCCGGCCAGCTGGCACTGGAGCTGGGCGCGCGTGGCCAGGACGTGCAGTTCGATTACCTGCACGCCACCCGTTACCGCGGTGAGACCACCGGCGGCGACCTGGTGTGGAAGCACAAGCCGGCCACGGCGCTGTTCGGCCGCCGCGTGCTGCTGGTCGATGACATCCTCGACGAGGGTTACACCCTGCAGGGCGTGCGTACCTGGTGCCTGGAGCAGGGCGCGACCGACGTGCGCATTGCCGCGATGACCGTGAAGAAGCACGATCGCGCGCTGCCGGACGTCACCGCCGACYATGCCGGCATCGAGCTGCCGGATCGCTACGTGTTCGGTTTCGGCATGGACGTCAACGAAACCCTGCGC
>NZ_JBFTOJ010000215.1:0-5950 GCF_056397905.1 Stenotrophomonas sp. 05L414_2 | reverse complement strand
CAACCGGACCCACCCCGCCTTCGACAGTTTTCCGCGATCTGCAGTAGATCCACGCCATGCGTGGATGAACATCTGTCAGATTTCGAAGGTTTGATGAGATCAGAAGCCCAGCCGTTGTCACCGTCACCGGGAATCTGTCAGAGGCGGGGCGGTKTGGGTTGGCAGGACCGCAGGCGCCATGGATGGCGCCTACGAGCCCCCATGGAAGGGTTTACGGSGCGTCCTGCCAACCCACATCGCCCCGCCAAGCAAACAGACAACCCAGAGCCAGCTGTTGCTGTTGCTGTTGCTGTTGCTTTGGCCTCGGCGGGTGCCGGGCGCAGCCCGGCCGACCAACCCCTTGATTTCGGGACAATCACCCCTACCCCTTGGCGAGGCCGCACGCGCTTGCGCGGCACCGCACATGGAGCCCTACCCGATGACCGAGACGACCCAGACCGAAACCCTTGGCTTCCAGACCGAAGTCAAGCAGCTGCTGCAGCTGATGATCCACTCGCTGTACTCCAACAAGGAGATCTTCCTCCGCGAGCTGGTCTCCAATGCCGCCGACGCCGCCGACAAGCTGCGCTTCGAAGCCCTGACCCAGCCTGAGCTGCTGGAAGGCGACAGCGAACTGCGCGTGCGCGTCAGCTTCGATCCGGCCGCCCACACCATCACCATCGAAGACAACGGCATCGGCATGAGCCGCGCCGATGCCATCACCCACCTCGGCACCATCGCCAAGTCCGGCACCGGCGACTTCCTGCGCCAGCTGTCCGGCGACCAGAAGAAGGACTCGCAGCTGATCGGCCAGTTCGGCGTCGGCTTCTACAGCGCCTTCATCGTCGCCGACGAAGTGGAAGTCACTTCGCGCCGCGCAGGCCTGGCCGCCAATGAAGGCGTGCGCTGGACCTCGCGTGGCGAAGGCGATTTCGATGTCGCCACCATCGACAAGGCCGAGCGCGGCACCCGCATCGTCCTGCACCTGAAGGACGGCGAGCACGACTTCGCCGACGGCTGGCGCCTGCGCAGCATCCTCAAGAAGTACTCCGACCACATCGGCCTGCCGATCCAGATGCCCAAGGAAGGCGGCGAAGAAGGCGCCGCGATCGAGTGGGAAACCGTCAACCGCGCCAGCGCGCTGTGGACCCGCCCGCGCACCGAGATCAGCGATGCGGAGTACACCGAGTTCTACAAGCACGTCGCCCACGACCACAGCGACCCGCTGGCGTGGAGCCACAACAAGGTCGAAGGCAAGCTGGAGTACACCTCGCTGCTGTACGTGCCGGGCCGCGCGCCGTTCGACCTGTACCACCGCGATGCGCCCAAGGGCCTGAAGCTGTACGTGCAGCGCGTGTTCGTGATGGACCAGGCCGAGCAGTTCCTGCCGCTGTACCTGCGTTTCATCAAGGGCGTGGTCGATTCCAACGACCTGTCGCTGAATGTCTCGCGCGAGATCCTGCAGTCCGGCCCGGTCATCGATTCGATGAAGGCCGCGCTGACCAAGCGTTCGCTGGACATGCTGGAGAAGCTGTCCAGCGACAAGCCCGAGCAGTACGCCACGTTCTGGAAGGAATTCGGCCAGGTGCTGAAGGAAGGCCCGGCCGAGGACTACAACAACCGTGAGAAGGTCGCCGGTCTGCTGCGCTTCGCTTCCACCCGTGGCGAGGCCGATGCGCAGACCGTCTCGTTGGCCGACTACATCGGCCGCATGGCCGAAGGCCAGGACAAGATCTATTACCTGACCGGCGAGAGCTACAGCCAGGTGCGCAACAGCCCGCACCTGGAAGTGTTCCGCAAGAAGGGCATCGAAGTCCTGCTGCTSACCGAYCGCATCGACGARTGGCTGATGGGSTACCTGMCCGAKTTCGACGGCAAGGGCTTCGTCGACATCGCCCGCGGCGACCTCGACCTGGGCGCGCTGGAGAGCGAAGCGGACAAGCAGGAGCAGGAAGCCGCAGCCAAGGACAAGCAGGGCCTGGTCGAGCGCCTGAAGAACGTGCTCGGCGATGACGTGGCCGAAGTGCGCGTGTCGCACCGCCTGACCGATTCGCCGGCGGTGCTGGCCATCGGCGAACAGGACCTGGGCCTGCAGATGCGCCAGATCCTGGAAGCCAGCGGCCAGAAGGTACCCGACAGCAAGCCGGTGCTGGAGATCAACCCGGGTCATCCGCTGATCGCCAAGCTGGATGCCGAAGCCGATGGCGCACGTTTCGACGACCTGGGCCGGGTGCTGTTCGACCAGGCCGCACTGGCCGCCGGCGACAGCCTGAAGGACCCGGGTGCCTACGTGGCCCGTCTGAACAAGCTGCTGCTGGAACTGTCGGCCTGACCGATGCCGGGATCGCCCGGCCTGGCGGTGCCAACCTCGGTTGGCACCGCCATTGCCCCGGTAGATGCCAACCTTGGCTGGCGCTGCTGTTGACCTGGTAGATGCCAACCTTGGTTGGCGTTGCTGTTGGCCTGGTAGATGCCAACCTTGGTTGGCGCTTGAAAAGCTGCCGAGCAGGGCTTGACTGCAAAAGCGTGCCAACCAAGGTTGGCACCTACCAGAGCCGGTCGGATCAGGCACGCACCAGAGCCGGTCGGATCAAGCCCGTCCCAGATGCGGTCGGATCAGACCCATCCCAGATGCGGTCGGATCAAGCCTGCCGATCCAGCAGCGAGCCCAGCATCTGGTCCTCGCRGCGGATCAGCGCGGCATTGGCGGCGAAGGCCACCACCTCGGCCTTGGCAGCCAACAGATCGCCCAGCGGTGCGGTCGGATCGGTGTCGCCATGGGACGTCACGCGGGTGTCCACCCCGCCCTGCGCTGCGGCATCGCGCTGCAGCTGCAGTCGTGGCGCATCCGGGGTCGCCAGGTTGGCCACATTGTGCGCTGCCACCTGCACGCCCTGCTGGGCCGCACGCATCCGGCTGAGCGCAACACCTGTCACATCGTTCATCGGCGGTCTCCCAGGCCACCCAACGCAGCCCTCCGGACCGGTTAACGGCCGCGTAGCTGCGACCTTGAGTCCACGCCGGCCATACAGGCCCGGGTGGTAGCATATCCCTCTGATTTCAGCGCCTTTTGCCAATGCTCAGTTTTTTCCGCCGCAAGAAGCCCCAGGACGCCGCCACACCGGACGCGCCCAAGACCCAGCATTACTYGGCTGAAGAGCTGGCGGCGGCATTCCCGTCGGCAGCGCCACCCGAGCAGGCCCCGGCCGCACCGGTAGCCCCGCCGATGGTGGAAGCGCCTGTGCCAGCTGCCACGCCCGAGGTCGTTGCGCCCGCAACGTCAATCGCGCCGGCCCCGCAAGCACCACTGCGGACGGCGCAGGAAACCATCCCCGAAGCCGCGCCCGCCCGCGTGCTGGCGCCGGAGAACTTCGAAGCCGAAGCGGCCGCCGCCGCCGCGGTGCTCGCCCCGCTGGCCCCGGTCATCCCGGCGCAGGAACCAGCCGCCCCCGCCGCCGATCTGCCGGTACTGGTCGATGCCCCGGCTGCTGCGGCGGGCAAGCCCGGCTGGCGCGAGCGCCTGCGCAACAGTGCGTTCGCCCGCAGTTTCGGCGGCCTGTTCTCGCGCAACCCCAAGCTCGATGACGACCTGCTGGACGAGATCGAGACCGCGCTGCTGACCGCCGACGTTGGCGTTGCCGCCACCACCGACCTGATCGCCGACCTGCGCAAGCGCATGAAGGCGCGCGAGTTCATCGATGCCAATGCCCTGCTGGCGGCACTGCGCGCGGACCTGATCGCGATCCTGCAGCCGGTATCCAAGCCGCTGGTCATCGACCGCAACGCCAAGCCCTTCGTGATGCTGACCGTGGGCGTCAACGGCGTCGGCAAGACCACCACCATCGGCAAGCTGGCCAAGCGCTTCAAGGACGAGGGCCACAGCCTGATGCTGGCCGCTGGCGATACCTTCCGCGCCGCCGCCGTCGCCCAGCTGCAGATCTGGGGCGAGCGCAACGGCGTGGCCGTGGTCGCGCAGGGGCAGAACGCTGATGCCGCCTCGGTGGCCTACGATGCGCTGCAGGCCGGCAAGGCCCGCGGCACCTCGGTACTGATCGCCGATACCGCAGGCCGCCTGCACACCCAGTCCGGGCTGATGAACGAGCTGGGCAAGATCCGCCGCGTGCTCGGCAAGATCGACGAGAACGCGCCGCACGAAGTGCTGATGGTGATCGACGGTACCACCGGCCAGAACGCGCTTTCGCAGCTGCGCCAGTTCAATGCCGCGGTCAAGGTGACCGGCCTGGTGGTGACCAAGCTGGACGGTACCGCCAAGGGCGGCGTGGTGTTCGCGCTGGCCCGCGAGTTCGGCATTCCGATCCGTTTCGCTGGCATCGGCGAGCGCCCGGAGGACCTGCGCGTGTTCGATCCGGAAGCCTTCGTCGACGCCCTGTTGCCCGAAGCGCTGGGCACTGCCTGACGCGTCCGCATCCACGCATGGCGTGGCTCTACTGCAACCCGGTAGAGCCACGCCATGGGTGACCGGCCGCTGCCGTAGTAGAGCCACCCCATGGGTGGCTGCCTTTTGGAGTACCGATGCCCCGCCAGCCGAACGCCAGCGCCACGTCCGCCCCTGAGCACGGCTTCGTTGCCCGCCTGCTGCACTGGTTCGACGACCACGGCCGCCACGACCTGCCCTGGCAGCATCCACGCAGCCCGTACCGGGTGTGGTTGTCGGAGATCATGCTGCAGCAGACCCAGGTGGCCACGGTCATTCCGTACTTCCACCGTTTCCTGCAGCACTTCCCCACCCTGCCCGACCTTGCCGCCGCCAGCAACGACGCGGTAATGGCGCAGTGGGCCGGCCTGGGCTACTACGCACGTGCACGCAATCTGCACGCCGCCGCCAAGCGCTGCGTGGCCGAGCACGGCGGCGACCTGCCGCGTGATTTCGATGCCCTGCACGACCTGCCCGGCATCGGCCGCAGCACCGCCGGCGCGATCCTCAGCCAGGCCTGGAACGACCCGTTCGCGATCCTCGATGGCAACGTCAAGCGCGTGCTCAGCCGCTATCACGGCGTCGACGGCTTCCCTGGCCTGCCCRCCATCGAAAAGCAGCTGTGGGCCATCGCCGAAGCRCAGGTCGCCCAGGTGCCGGCTGGACGCATGGCCGACTACACCCAGGCGCAGATGGACCTCGGTGCCACGGTCTGCAGCCGGTCCAGACCGGCCTGCGTGATCTGTCCGCTGCAGGCCGATTGCGTGGCACGTCGCGAAGGCCGCACCGCCGAGCTGCCAACCGCAAAGCCAAGCAAGACGCTGCCCGAACGCGAGGCGGTGGCTTTGCTGCTGCGCGACAAGCAGCAGCGCGTACTGCTGCAGAAGCGGCCGGACACCGGCATCTGGGCACAGTTGTGGACGCTTCCGCAGGCCGAAGCGGGCAGCGAGCTGCAGGACTGGTTCGACGTCCACGTCGATGGTTCGCTGGAAGATGCCGAGGAGCTGCCAGTGCTGCAGCACACCTTCAGCCACTACAAGCTGCACCTGCAGGTATTGTCACGGCAGGTGCGCGGCCTGCGCGTGGAAGAACCCACGCTGCGCTGGGTTGGCGCCGCCGAACTGCCTGCACTGGGCTTGCCTGCCCCCATCCGCAAACTGCTTGAGGGCGCGCCCATCAAGAGCCCGAAGCGAACTTCCGCAAAATCCCGCAACCACGAGTGAGTGCCATGCCCCGAACCGTCTTCTGCCAGTACGAACAACGCGATGCCGAGGGCCTGGACTTCGTGCCTTACCCGGGGGAACTGGGCCAGCGTGTGTTCAACCACATCGGCAAGCCGGCGTGGACCGCATGGCTGGCACACCAGACCATGCTGATCAACGAGAACCGCCTTTCCCCGCGAAAGCCGGAGCATCGCGCCTTCCTGGAGACGGAACTGGTGAAGTTCCTGTTCGAGAAGGACGCGGAGAAGCCCGCCGGGTTCACCCCCGAAGCCTGACCTACCGGTAGCGCCGGGCCATGCCCGGCGTCCAGCCA
>NZ_JBFTOJ010000214.1:0-6158 GCF_056397905.1 Stenotrophomonas sp. 05L414_2 | reverse complement strand
GGCTGGGCCAGCGGTGCCCATGCCGATGAAGAACAGCGCCCGCTTCTTGTCCTCAAGCAGCTCCCCGTCATTCATGATCTGGATAGCATCAATACTGGAAAGGGCAACCTGCATCCATGCCAGACTCTTGTCGATCTGCTCTTCGGGCGACTCGTTGGAGCCAGTAACGACCTGGGTAATCTCTTCCTTGACGTCGTGGGTGAGGAAGCGATGCAGGTTGGTGCCGAACATCCCCATCGTGGTGGCCACACTGACGATCAACGCCGCGCGGGCCATGTTGGTCACCAACACCATCATGGAATCGCGGCTGCGACCGGTCACGATGCGGAATCCTTGCACCAGCACCCAGAGCGTCATGAGTGTGAGGGCGATGCCGCCGACCCACTGCATCATGTGCCCCATCATGTCGATGCCGAACTTGTTTATCTTGCTTCGCAGGAAGTCGAAGATGAACTTGAAGAACACGAAATCCCCGATCGACTGGACACGCGCCACGTGCCCCATCAAATCCTGGAATCCGCCATTGAAGTCAAAATTGGCAATCGACCTGATCATTTCCGCAATCCCTTGATGTATCCCTACCGGACAACTTCATGGAGCAGGTGCATTTTGCACCTGCCCCGAGTGACGTCAGTCGATGCTCAATGCACCCTTCAGTGCAGCGGTCTTGACCAGCTGCGATATCACACCCGGCTTGYCCTTCAAGGCCACTCGCGCCAACACGCGCTGATTTGCTTTCATTGATTCCTCATAGGCGTCGTAGGACCGCATACGGGCCTCCCATTCCTGTTGCAGCTTGGCGATGTCGTTCGCCGTACGCAGCGAGTCGCTGTTCACCGCAGACACGGTGCCTGCCTCATTTCCGCCCGCACCAAAGCGCCATCCCATGATCTCGCCCAGTGTCGAATTGATGCTGGGGATAGTCTTTTCAAGGAACTCGACCGTCTCGTTGCGCTTACGGTTCTCCATCATCTGAATGTTCACGCAGAGCTGCTGCTGCTGCGCATACAGATCGCCAGAGGTGTCGAGGACGAACTTCTTCAGTAGGCTTCCTGCGCTGAAGCTTGCCGAAGTACGGCAGACTTCAGCAACCATGTAGTCATCTGGAACACGCTCGAGTGTTGCCCCGGGCGGCAAACCAAAGTTGTTGATCAGACCTTGAATCTTGACCAACGCATCGCGGTATTCCTGCAAGGTGCGATTCCATCGCGATACCTGCTCGCCGTACTCCACCGCATCTGCGGCGAGTTGCTCCTTGTTCTGCGCGAACTCCTTGAGAGCCTGGAGCAGGCCGCTCAGGTCGAATACCGGCCAGCCACTGGCGCCGGCTGGAGTGCTCGAAAACACCGCCATGCTGCCCAGCAGGATCGCAGCCAAGCGCTTCTGGCGCAGGCTGCGGCCGGATTTGCGGGTGTGGGTCGCGTTGTTCATGTCGTTCTCCACGGGAATGGAAGTCATCATTGTCATCCTTGTTCTTCGACCGTCAGGCAGCATCGGTTTCGGCAGGCAACTTGGCCTTGCCCGAGCCTTTTCGATTCTTGTAGAAATCTTCCAGCCACTGCTCTGGGGTCAACTCGTCCACAGTGACGCGGGCGCGTACCGCTGCTGTCTGCAGCACGCGGTGCATGATGTCGATGTTGTCGGTCGACGCCGAGATCACCGACAGGATGTCATCCATGCCGCGCAGGTTGAGCTGACACACGCTCGAAGCGTGACCCTGCTTGACCAGGAAGCAGCGCGAGCGCTCGTCCAGCGCGGTGACCACCTTGAACTCGGCCTCGGTCAGCTTCAGGCCCTCCATGTAGTCGCTCTTGCTGGCATTCGGGTTCGGCAGCAGGATCAAGGTGGCAGTCTGTTCGATCAGCGCGGCGGAGATATCGCTCTTCAGCGCATCCTCCGGACTCTGTGTCGCAAAGATACCCATACCATTCTGCTTTCGGATGGTCTTCTGCTTGTTCTTGGCGAACTCCTTCAAACCACCCTCACCGTCSAGGATCTTCCAGAAYTCGTCCATCACGTAGATCARCGGGCGACCGTCGATCAGCKMCTCCAGTCGGTGCAGCAGGTAATTGATGACCGGCACGCGCACTTCAGGGTTGTCGATGATGTCGGTGTAATCGAAACCGATGATGTTGGCCTTGCTCAGATCCACGGTATCGACCGGATTGTCGAACACCCAACCCAGCGAATTGCCCGAGGTCCAGCGGCGCATGCGCGCGTACAGACCATCGTCGCCCATATTGGGCAGGCTCTTCTGGAAATTGGTCATGCTGCGCAGGTGCATCGGCGTGTCGAGCATGCTCTCCACCGCGCGATAGATGTCCTCTTCCTCGCGGGCGCTGTACTCGCGCTTGCCGGCCAGCACCTTGATCAGGTCCGCCAGGAACTGCACGTTGCCTTCGTTGTTCTCACACTGGAACGGGTTGAAGCCGGTCGGCGCACCGTTCTCGAGGGCCAGGTAGTTGCCACCACAGGCGCGCACGAAGATCTCCGCACCTCGGTCCTTGTCGAAGAAGAAGATGGTCGGCGACGGCTCGTACTTCTGCACCTGGCTGAGCAGGAAGTTGATCAGCGCAGTCTTACCGGTACCTGACTTACCGATCACCATTGTGTTGGCGATCGCCTTCTCACCCAGCGAATTTTCCGACGGGTGGGTGGCATGGAAGTTGAAGTAGTACGGCTGGCCGTTGGTCGTCTGCAACGTGGTGACGCAATCGCCCCACGGATTGTTGTGCTGCTTGCCGGTGGCAAAATTGTGCAGCGGCGCCAAGCCCAGAAAGTTCAGCGAGCTCACGTTCGCAAGGCGGGTACGGAAGCGCCAGTTGGCCGGCAACTGTGAATAGAACGAAGAGGTGACCGCAAGGTCTTCCTTGGTGGACACGAAGCCGGCATTGGACAGTTCGGCACGGGTCGTAGCCACGTTCTGCGACAGCTTGGCCTGACTGTCGCCATACACCGCCATGATGAAGTGGTACTCGCCCAGCACGAAGTTGCCCGAAGACAGGTGGTCCATCGCCTGGTCGAGTTCGACGATCTGACTGACCGCCTTGTCACCGGAGGAAATCATCATGCCCTTGGTGCGGTCCAGCACCTTCAGTGCGTCCTGACGCCCCATCGGGCTGAACGAATGAGTGATGACGTACTCGTAATCCAGGTACTTCAGCCCATTGAGAATGCCTGGGTATGTACCCTCGGCATACTCCTTGATATTCAGGATCGCACCGAAGTGGTTGGCACCGTTCGGCGTATTGATGACGAAATCACCGGTTTTGGCTGAGAACATGTGCCGACTGACCGGCAAATAGTCCTTCACCGGCGCAGACAGCACCGGCACCGGCTCGTCGATGCGGTTGATCAGATAGCCGAACAGCTCAAGCGTCTCGGAAAACACCACGCCATTCTTGGCTTCGTACATGCCGAGGCGATACGGTGCGTAGTCGCGGATGACCGCCTCGACGTTGCCCGCCAGTTCCATCAGCTTCTCGACGGCCTGCTCCTGCTCGGCGCGAAGCTTGTCGACGTTCGCTGACTTCTCAACAAAGCGCTTACCCGCGACCACCGGACGATAAATCATCGTCAGGTAGAGCTCGTTCTGCATGATGCGCTGGGAGGAAAGCATGCCCATGTACTGATCGGACACGTCCTGGTTGAACCGTTGCTTGTAGTAGCTCTTGCCCTTCAGGGTGCGACGGCGGCGGATGTCATGCACCCAGAAGGCAACATTGACGAAATCCGGTGCGCGCAGCGTCTGCAGCAACCGATTAAAGGTGTTGTGCCGATGTTCGAGCTCCCATTCCTCCCGCCCCACGAACGGCAACCCTTCCAAGTGCCAGGTCAGCAGGTAATCGCCGCCGGTGGTTTTCACCACGTTCGGGGCTACATGCGACGACAGAGGAATGAACTCGCTGATGGATGTGTCTGGACTGAACATACGACTGCTTCCAAAGGGTACTGCCGACGAAAATTCGGAGTTGACCGCGCGGGCGATGGACGCCCGCGCGGCCGGATCCGGCCCTCAATCCATTCGGGCTGGCTTGTTGCGATAGTGATTCGGGTTGAACACCCACATACCATCGTGTTCCTGCACATTGCGGACCCGTAGCTTGAACATCAGCCGCAGCCCCAGCAACCGGAAGATCATCTCGTCACGCTTGGCCATTTGACGCATGATGAAAACGGCCACAGGGATGGTCAGCAGGAACCAGAAGTTGGTATACATACTGAGGAGCAACAACCCACCTGCCACCATGAAAAATGGCAGGTAAGGCACGCCCAGGAACATCGCTGGGCGCGTGCACCCCCGGAACAGAACGTTCTTATGCACTGTAGTACTGAACGGCGTGTTTGATCATTTCAAACGCCATACCAGCACCCTCTGTGCCACCGCCAACGTTGTCGCAGTTGCCCGCTTCCTTGCCGAGCAGCATGCGCGCAATCTGGCCCGCAGCGCCGATCAACACGCCGCCGATCAGGATCGGGGCGACATCACCAATGCGCTTGTGGGCAAAGGCGATCTGGTAGCCGGCAAAGATAACGGCGATCGTCACGACTGCGATCGAGGCCATGTTCAGCAGGCCATTGATGTTGGTGAAGAAGCCGCAGACCTTGCCGTCGGTACCACCGAAGTCAGGGCCGCCTGCCAAGGCCTGCGGAGCAAATACAGCGCCAGCGAATGCGACGGCCATCAGCATGGTCTTCAGCGTACGCTGGGCCTGGACGAGGTCGAGATTGAATCGCTTCATGGATTGATTTCCTTGTTGATGGACTAACACAGCTGAATCGACCAGCCGGGGGACCGGTCGTACCACGACTTCGTCAGAACACGAAGGCCGCATCCCCTGGGGGAATCTGTTGCGCGGGCATGGGCTGCGCCGGCGCGTTGTACATGTTGTTGGCGGCCGCGGCGGGCGTCTTCTGCTCGCCCCACCGCTGGAGCATGACTGGGCTTTCTCCGCCACCGGCCGTTGCGCCGGGCAGATGCTGTGGCATCTTCTGCGGTTGACCAGCCTGTGCTGCAGCAGTCTGCTGCGGGTAGCCCTGCTGCTGCGGGTAGGCGCTCTCCGGCTGCGCCAGCGGCTGCATCATGCGGTCGACTGAGCCCAGCACGACCCGCGACAATGCCTGGTCGGCAAGATTGACCAGACTCCCGCGCGCCATCGCACCGGTAGACGGATAAACGGTATAGGCGCGCGCCGGGTCGTTGGACGGCACATAGACGGCACCATTGGCCTGGGCGACGATTCTCGCCTGTGCCGGTGATGCGAGCTGTGGATGGTGCTCGACCTTGACGGTACGCCGCTCGCCACGGGTTACGACGTCGATGGGTGCCACGCCATTGGAAGCAACCTGCTGCCCACGACGGATCGAGTCATAGACTTTCTGCACATAGCCGTGGCGGAAGCCGGTTTCGAAGTTGCCCGAGTAATAGCAACTGAAAGATTTKCCCCAATCCTTKCCYGAGCGCTTGTARCACTCAGCRAGGATRCGYGAGCCYGCCTGCAGATTCGGGCATTGCTGRAAKGCTTTTTCGTAYGARTCCAGACCGTACTTGGCCAGRTTGTAGCGATTGACCTGGGCCAGGCCGATGGAGAAGTTGTAGCCCTTCTCTTCAAGCATGCGAACGGTAGCCAAGGCCTCGTCGAGGGCCTTGGGCTGACGCACCAAGGCACCACCTACCACGCCGATGGCGTAGGGGTTGCTCGAGGATTCCACGTTGATGACGTGCTGCATCACGTCCATCGAGACGGCCATTTCCGGGCACGCCATCATTTCCAGTCCTGGCAGCATTGTTCAGCCCTCCTGCCCCTGGGCACGCCCAGGATTGAAATCGATACCGGTGATATAGCGCGAGCCTGCGTGCGCCTTGATATGCACGACGATGTCAATGGTCATCATCAGCAGGCGCTTGATGACATTGAATTCCAGACCCGACCCTTCAGTAGATGCTTTCACCATCAGCGCCAGCTGGTCCCAAGTCTGTTCCGGGCTGCCGGCATGGCAACTGGTGATCGAGCCGGGGTGACCTGAGGCGCAGTTTCGGATGAAGTAGAACGCTTCATCACCACGCAACTCAGCAAGGATGATCCGCTCAGGTTTCATGCGCAGACACGCTTCCATGCAGCTCTTAGCACTGACGTTGCTGGTGCTCTGTCCACCCT
>NZ_JBFTOJ010000213.1:0-6171 GCF_056397905.1 Stenotrophomonas sp. 05L414_2 | reverse complement strand
GACCTGCATGGTCATGCCATCGAAGTACGGCGGGTTCTTGATGTAGGTGGACGCATCGCTCCATTCGTACAGGTCACCGTCCGGTGAGGCGATGGTGTTCCAGCGGGTATCGCCCTTGAACACGTCGGCGTAGTTCTGCTTGAACATCTCCGGGCCGACGGTGGCGGCGATGACGTCGCCGATCTCCTTGTTGCTTGGCCAGATGTCGCGCAGGTACACCGGCTGACCATCGCTGCCGGTGCCCAGCGGTTCGGTGGTCAGGTCGATGTCGGTGGTGCCGGCGATGGCGTAGGCCACCACCAGCGGCGGGCTGGCCAGGTAGTTCATCTTCACTTCGGGGTGCACGCGGCCCTCGAAGTTGCGGTTGCCCGACAGCACCGAGGTCACCACCAGATCACCACTGGCGATGCCGGCACTGACTTCGGTCGGCAGCGGGCCGGAGTTGCCGATGCAGGTGGTGCAGCCATAGCCCACCACGTAGAAGCCGATCTTCTCCAGCTCGGTGAGAACGCCGGCCTTTTCAAGATAGTCGGTGACCACACGCGAGCCTGGGCCGAGCGAGGTCTTGACCCACGGCTTGCGGTCCAGCCCCTTGGCGGCCGCGTTGCGGGCCAGCAGGCCGGCGCCGATCATCACCGCCGGGTTGGAGGTGTTGGTGCACGAGGTGATGGCGGCGATGACCACCGCACCATCCTTCAGCCGCACCTTCCTGCCGTCCATCTCGATGTCGGCGTAGCCCTTGGCCAGCTGCTCGTTGCCCACTGCGGCGCCGCCGCCTTCATTGACGAAGGTGGAGACATCCTCGCTGCGCTTGTCGCGGTTGGCGGTCATGCCGACTAGCGCGTCGCGGTAGTTCTTCTGCACGTCTTCCAGCAGCACGCGGTCCTGCGGGCGCTTGGGGCCGGCCAGCGAGGGCTTCACCGTGCCCATGTCCAGTTCCAGCGTGGTGCTGTACTGCGCATGCGGGCTGTTGGCGTCGTGCCACAGGCCCTGCGCCTTGGCGTAGGCTTCGACCAGGGCGATCTGCTCTTCGCTGCGGCCGGACAGGCGCAGGTAGGTCAGCGATTCGTTGTCGATCGGGAAGATGCCGCAGGTGGCGCCGTATTCGGGGGCCATGTTGCCGATGGTCGCGCGGTCGGCAAGTGGCAGGTGCTGCAGGCCGTCGCCGTAGAATTCGACGAACTTGCCGACCACGCCGAGCTTGCGCAGCATCTGGGTGACGGTCAGCACCAGGTCGGTGGCGGTGGCGCCTTCGGGCATACGGCCGGTCAGCTTGAAGCCGACCACCTGCGGAATCAGCATCGACGAAGGCTGGCCGAGCATGGCCGCCTCGGCTTCGATGCCGCCCACGCCCCAGCCGAGCACGCCGATGCCGTTGATCATCGTGGTGTGGCTGTCGGTACCGAACACGGTATCCGGATACGCAACGGCCTTGCCGTCCTTGTCCGCGGTCATCACCACGCGGGCCAGGTTTTCCAGGTTCACCTGGTGGACGATGCCGGTGTTGGGCGGCACCACCTTGAAGTTGTCGAAGGCCTTCTGGCCCCAGCGCAGGAAGCCGTAGCGTTCCTGGTTGCGCTGGAATTCAATCTTGCCGTTGAGGTCCAGTGCGTCGGGCTTGCCGAACACATCCACCTGCACCGAGTGGTCGATGACCAGTTCGGAGGGAATCAGCGGATTGATCTGTTCGGGGCGGCCGCCGAGCTTGACCACCGCATCGCGCATCGCGGCCAGGTCGACSAYGCAGGGCACGCCGGTGAAGTCCTGCAGGACCACGCGCGCGGGCATGAAGGCGATTTCGGTATCCGGTTCGGCGCTGGGCTGCCAGCGGGCGACGGCCTCGATGTGATCCTTGCCGACGGTGACGCCGCCATCCTCGTGCCGGAGCAGGTTCTCCAGCAGGATCTTCATCGAATAGGGCAGGTGGGAGATGTCGAAGCGCTGGCCCAGCTTGGGCAGGCTGAAGTAGTCGTAGGTCTTGCCGCCGACGTCCAGCTGGCTGCGGGTGGAGAACGAATCGCTCATGCGGGATGACTCCTCTTGCGGATGGCTTGCAGTGGCCCGCATGGGCGGGCCTGCTTGCGTTTGCCGGTGGCACTCCGGCCCCGGATCCTGCCCAGTATCGGCGATCCAGCGCCCGGCAATGACCCGGCAGGCTTGGAACGCAAGGTTACAGCGGTGTGTGTAGCCTTCGTGTCAGCGTGTGCATCGTTTTTGCGCCAGCCCGCACGCAGACGGGGCGCTCATGGGCGCCCCGTCCAGGAATGCATCGGCTGCAGGACTTACTTGCCGTTGGCGGCATCGATCAGCGGATTGCCGGTCTTGCCGACAGCGTTGCTCTTGGACTTGGCCGTCAGCACGCCCTGCTTGTTGAACTCCAGTACGGTCGCTTCCTGGATGTTCTTGCCGAAGCTCTTGATCTTCACGAAGTCGTAGTACCAGACCTGGGTGTCGCCCAGCTGTTCGCGGCGGCCGGGGGCGCCGAACTTCTCACGGATGTTGTCCTGGGTGGTCTTGCCCACTTCCAGGGTGTCCATCTGCTGCTGGGTGATCTCGATGCCGGTGGTGTAGGCGCCGAACGGGTTGGCATGGGCGGAGGTCGTCGAAACGGCCAGCGGGGCTGCGAGGATCAGGGCAAGGGCGAGCGCGCGCATGAAACTTCCTTATTTATGGAGCGGATAGGTGCGGTTGGACGCCGGGGCGTCCAGCCGGGGCACAGCAGGGCTGCTGGGCGAGTCTAACCCCCGGCTGCGACTGACGAGGGATCAGTGTCACATATCGGGAGGTTTGTTCCGGATGCGACGGGTATGTATAATTCATACATACTTTTTGAGGCGTACCCCATGGAAGCCACCGTTGCTGAACGCGGACAGATCACCCTGCCCAAGGCAGTGCGCGATGCGCTGGGCCTGACCAAGGGCACCTTGCTGAAGGTGGAGCTGGAAGGCAGCCGGATCATCCTGCGCAAGAGCGTGGACGATGCGATCTCCCGCGCCCGCGGAAAGTTCTCGCTGGACGGCTTCGAATCGGCCGACGCGGCCGTGCGCGACCTGCGCGACGAGGAGTAAGCGGTGATGATCGCCGTCGATTCACCGGTACTGGTCGAACTGCTCAGCAACGGCCCGCAGGCCGATGCGGTGGAAGCCTGCCTGCGGCAGAGCCTGGTCGGTGGCCGCGTGGTGGTCTGCGGCGCGACCCTGGCCGAGATCTGTGCCGCCCTGCGCGGCGGTGCCGAGGTGCTGGAAGCGCTGGAAGAAATGGGCGTGCACTTCAACGCGCTGGAAGCCAAGTCGGCCCTGCGCGCGGGTGAGATGCATCGCCGCCATCGCCAGCGCGGCGGCAGCCAGCGCCGTGGCCTGGACGAATTCATGATCGGCGCGCACGCCCTGCTGCAGTGCGATGGCCTGATCACCTGGAACGACACGTTTTATCGCGACTACTTCAAGGGCCTGAAGCTGATCGTGCCGCAAGCCTGAGCCCACTTTTTTTCAACCTACGCATTACCCGGGAGTTGTCATGTTGGAAGCCTACCGCCACCACGTCGCCGAGCGCGCTGCGCTTGGCATCCCGCCCCTGCCGCTGACCGCGCAGCAGACGGCCGATGTCATCGAACTGCTGAAGAACCCGCCGCAGGGCGAGGCCGAGTTCCTGCTCGACCTGCTGACCCACCGCGTGCCGGCCGGCGTCGATGACGCTGCCAAGGTCAAGGCCTCGTACCTGGCCGCGATCGCACTGGGCAGCGAGCAGAACCCGCTGATCAGCCGCGAGCGCGCCACCGAACTGCTGGGCACCATGCTGGGCGGTTACAACGTCGCGCCGCTGGTGCAGCTGCTGGACGATGCCAGCGTTGGCGCCATCGCTGCCGACGCGCTGAAGAAGACCCTGCTGGTGTTCGATGCCTTCCACGACGTGCAGGAAAAGGCCAAGGCGGGCAACGCCAACGCCCAGGCCGTGATGCAGAGCTGGGCCGATGCCGAGTGGTTCACCAGCAACCCGGAAGTGCCGCAGAGCCTGACCGTCACCGTGTTCAAGGTGCCGGGCGAAACCAACACCGACGACCTGTCGCCGGCACCGGACGCGACCACCCGYCCSGACATTCCGATGCACGCCCTGGCGATGCTGAAGAACAAGCGTGACGACGCCGCGTTCACCCCGGAAGAAGACGGCAAGCGCGGCCCGATCCAGCAGATCCTGTCGCTGAAGGACAAGGGCCATCTGGTCGCCTATGTCGGCGACGTGGTCGGCACCGGTTCCTCGCGCAAGTCGGCCACCAACAGCGTGCTGTGGTGGACTGGCGATGACATTCCGTACATCCCGAACAAGCGCGCCGGTGGCGTCTGCCTGGGTTCGAAGATCGCCCCGATCTTCTACAACACCATGGAAGATGCCGGCGCGCTGCCGATCGAGCTGGACGTGTCGAAGATGGAGCACGGCGATGTGGTCGAGCTGCGTCCGTACGATGGCAAGGCGCTGAAGAACGGCGAAGTGATCGCCGAGTTCCAGGTCAAGTCCGAAGTGCTGTTCGACGAAGTGCGCGCCGGTGGCCGCATTCCGCTGATCATCGGCCGTGGCCTGACCGRSAAGGCGCGTGAAGCGCTGGGCCTGGCCCCGACCGACCTGTTCCGCCTGCCGGTGCAGCCGGCCGATACCGGCAAGGGCTTCTCGCTGGCGCAGAAGATGGTTGGCCGCGCCTGTGGCCTGCCGGAAGGCAAGGGCATGCGCCCGGGCACCTACTGCGAACCGAAGATGACCTCGGTGGGCTCGCAGGACACCACCGGCCCGATGACCCGCGACGARCTGAAGGACCTGGCSTGCCTGGGCTTCTCGGCCGACCTGGTGATGCAGTCGTTCTGCCACACCGCGGCCTACCCGAAGCCGGTGGACGTCAAGACCCACCACACCCTGCCGGAATTCATCTCCACCCGCGGCGGCATCTCGCTGCGTCCGGGCGATGGCGTGATCCACAGCTGGCTCAACCGCATGCTGCTGCCGGACACCGTCGGCACCGGCGGCGACTCGCACACCCGTTTCCCGGTCGGCATTTCGTTCCCGGCCGGTTCGGGCCTGGTCGCCTTCGCCGCTGCCACCGGCGTGATGCCGCTGGACATGCCGGAGTCGGTGCTGGTGCGCTTCAAGGGCAAGATGCAGCCGGGCGTGACCCTGCGTGACCTGGTCAACGCGATCCCGCTGTACGCGATCAAGTCGGGCCTGCTGACCGTGGCCAAGGCTGGCAAGAAGAACATCTTCTCCGGCCGCATCCTGGAAATCGAAGGCCTGCCGGAACTGAAGGTCGAACAGGCCTTCGAACTGTCCGATGCCTCGGCCGAGCGTTCGGCGGCCGGCTGCTCGGTGCGCCTGAACAAGGAACCGATCATCGAGTACCTGACCAGCAACATCACGCTGCTGAAGTGGATGATCGCCGAGGGGTACCAGGATCCGCGCTCGCTGCAGCGCCGTATCGAGAAGATGGAAGCGTGGCTGGCCAACCCGGAGCTGCTGGAGCCGGATGCCGACGCCGAGTACGCCGCCGTCATCGAGATCGACCTGGCCGACATCCACGAGCCGATCGTGGCCTGCCCGAACGACCCGGACGACGTGAAGACCCTGTCCGAAGTCGCTGGCGCCAAGATCGACGAAGTGTTCATCGGTTCGTGCATGACCAACATCGGTCACTTCCGTGCGGCTGCGAAGCTGCTGGAAGGCAAGCGTGACCTGCCGACCCGCCTGTGGGTGGCCCCGCCGACCAAGATGGATGCGTCCGAGCTGACCAAGGAAGGCGTGTACGGCACCTTCGGCGCGACCGGCGCACGCATGGAAATGCCGGGCTGCTCGCTGTGCATGGGCAACCAGSCGCAGATCCGCGAAGGCTCCACCGCGATGTCGACCTCGACCCGCAACTTCCCGAACCGCCTGGGCCGCAACACCAACGTGTACCTGGGTTCGGCGGAACTGGCGGCAATCTGCTCGCGCCTGGGCCGCATCCCGACCAAGGAAGAGTACATGGCCGATATCGGTGTGATCGCCGCCAGCGGCAGCGAGATCTACCGTTACATGAACTTCGACCAGATCGAGGAATACCAGGACGTGGCCAACACGGTCGCTGCCTGAGGGTAGTGCCGGCCGCTGGCCGGCAGCCCGTTGAAACGAAGAACCCCCGGTGAGAGCCGGGGG
>NZ_JBFTOJ010000212.1:0-6182 GCF_056397905.1 Stenotrophomonas sp. 05L414_2 | reverse complement strand
GCAGTGAACATGCGTCTGAAGATCGAGCGTGGTTTCGGCTATCAGCCGGCAGCTGCGCGTCGTCGTCCGGACGAAGAAACCCGTGCCATCGGCCGTCTGGTCCTGGATGCCTCGTTCTCGCCGGTCCGCCGTGTCGCCTATGCCGTGGAAGCGGCTCGTGTCGAACAGCGCACCGACCTGGACAAGCTGGTCATCGATATCGAGACCAACGGCACCATCGACGCCGAAGAAGCAGTGCGTACCGCTGCCGACATCCTCAGCGATCAGCTGTCGGTGTTCGGTGACTTCACCCATCGCGACCGCGGTGCGGCGAAGCCGGCCAACAACGGCGTGGATCCGGTGCTGCTGCGCCCGATCGACGATCTGGAGCTGACCGTGCGTTCGGCCAACTGCCTCAAGGCCGAGAGCATCTACTACATCGGCGATCTGATCCAGAAGACCGAAGTCGAGCTGCTGAAGACCCCGAACCTGGGTAAGAAGTCGCTCACCGAGATCAAGGAAGTGCTGGCCCAGCGTGGCCTGTCGCTCGGCATGAAGCTGGAGAACTGGCCGCCGGCCGGCGTCGCCAGCCACGGCATGCTGGGCTGATACCGCCTTTCTGCAAGACCGCATGGCCCCGTCGGCAACGACGGGGCCATTGCACCAAGGCAATACCGCCACGACGAACGAAGGTTCGCGGGCAGGTCGTCCAGGACGGATGGCCAGGACCAACCGCAGTCCGAGCAGCAGCGCCAGGAAGGCGACAACGATCCGCAAAGCCACATCATTAACCAAGGAATATCACCATGCGTCACCAGAAATCCGGCCGTAAGTTCAGCCGTACCAGCGCCCACCGCGAAGCGATGTTCAAGAACATGGCCGCCTCGCTGTTCAAGCACGAGCTGATCAAGACCACCCTGCCGAAGGCCAAGGAACTGCGCCGCGTCGCCGAGCCGCTGATCACCCTGGCCAAGGTCGACTCCGTCGCCAACCGTCGTCTGGCCTTTGCCCGCCTGCGCGACAACGAAGCCGTCGGCAACCTGTTCACCATCCTGGGCCCGCGCTACGCGAACCGTCCGGGCGGTTACCTGCGCCTGCTGAAGTGCGGCTTCCGCGCCGGCGACAACGCGCCGATGGCCTACGTTGAGCTGGTTGACCGTCCGGTCGTGGCTGAAGCCGTCGAAGAGTAATCGACGCGCGACACCCGTCATTCGGTGAAGAACCCGGCCTCGTGCCGGGTTTTTCCGTTTCTGGGCGACGGATGGAGATCCACGCCGGGCGTGGATGATCCCGCATGTTGCGGCGCGCGCGCCGGCGTGTTCCGACGGGCGCGACGTTGTGGCGGTTCGAACGGCGCGCACTCTCGGTTACGCTTGCGGTCCGTACTACACGAGCGTTGCCGATGAATCCTCTGCGCTGGCCTTTCCGCGCCCAGTTCCTGTTGGGCTTCCTGATCTGCGCGGGCCTGCTGGGCTACGCGATTTTCCTGCAGCTGAAGATGGGGCTGGAGCCGTGTCCGCTGTGCATCTTCCAGCGCCTGGCGTTCGCGGCCCTGGGCCTGCTGTTCCTGATCGGCGCACTGCATGGGCCGTCCAACCGTCCGGGGCGGGCGACCTACGGCATCCTCGCGTTCATCGCTGCCGCCGTGGGCGTGGGCATCGCCGCACGCCATGTCTACGTGCAGATGCTGCCGCCGGAAATGGGGGCGACGTGTGGCCCGCCGCTGGCCTTCCTGCGCGAGACCATGGGGCCGCTGGAAGTGTTCCGCACCGTGCTGACCGGCACCGGCAACTGCGGCAACATCGACTGGACGTTCCTCGGCCTGACCATGCCGATGTGGTCGGGCGTGTGGTTCGTGCTGCTGGCGCTGTGGGCGCTGGTGGTATCGCTGCGCAAGGTCAAGCACTGAGCCAGTCCGGAGCCACGCATGGCGTGGCTCGACTGTTTTCCGGTAGTGCCGGCCGCTGGCCGGCAGTCGGTGGTACCTCAGAAGTCCTGCTGCAGGCTCAGATAGGCGCCGCGACGTGGTCCCCATTGCGGTGCGAACACGCCGATGCCTCCGCCATCGCGCAGCTGGTAGCTGCGATCCAGCGCGTTGATCACCGCCAGTTGCACATGCAGCGGATGACCGCTGTCGGCGTTGAAGTCATGCGCGGCGCTGAGATTGACCTGCAGGTACGACGGCAGTTCGCCGCCATTGGGCACGCCCTCGATGTCCGAACGCAGGCCGCTGCCGTACACGTAGTTCGCACCGACCCGATTGTGGCCAGCGAACGCATAGCTGACGCCGCCGGAAGACGTCAGCTTCTGGTCGTGGTCCAGGTGGATCCAGTTCTGTTGCACGTAGGCCAGTGCATCCGGATCGAGGTTGTACTGGCTGGTGATGACCTGGGTGCCCATGGCCTTGTTGTAGGCCGCGTTGAAGTACGCGCTGATCGGCCCGTTGCTGTAGTCGGCGCTGAACTCCAGACCGTGGATGTGGCCGCGGCGATAGTTGAAGGTGGAATAGATGTAGGCGGCGCCGAACTGGCCTTCGTCCTGCAGGCGGTGCACGCGTCGGTCGTAGGCATCCAGGCCGAGGGTGAGGTGGTCGCCGACCTGCTGTGACACGCCGATATCGTAGTAGTCACTGCGCTCGGACAACGGCGTGTTGCTGCCATCGGCGGGTTGCTGGTTGCTGGTGCCATCGAACAGGGCCAGATCGCTGCCGGCAACCAGTTCGCTGGCGGGCGGGGTGAAGTATCGCGAATAGCCGGCGTGCACGGTGGTGCTGTCGCTGGCGTTCCAGACCACGCCCAGGCGTGGGCTGAGCTGGCCCTCGGTGTGACCGAAGGCCTTGAAGCGGTCGCCGCGCAGGCCGTAATTGACGGTCCAGTCATCGCCGATCCGCCACTCGTCCTGCACGTACAAGGCTGCGGTGCTGGCGTGGAAGGCATTGCGGTCCGGGATCAGCTGCGGCGTGGTGCTCGTCTGCCGCCCATCGGCGTCGACCGGGAAGACCCAGCTGCTGTTGTTGGCGGCGGCGTGTTCGTAGTTGCCATACAGGCCATAACGCAGGGTGTGGTTATCGCCCAGGGGGGTGGAGAAATCGGCCTGCAGGGTGTTGGCGCGGTTGCTGCGCCGGACCTGCGAGGCGACGCCGCTGAACTCCAGGTCGCCCACGACGTCCGGGTTGAAGGCCACATCACTGTAGCGCTGGCCGGCCGAGAGCTGGTACGCGGTCTGGCCAAGCGTGCCCTGCAGCACCAGCATGCCGAAGCGGGTGGCCTCGCGCTGGGTTTCGTCCAGCTGGCTGGAATCGAAGGTGGTGGTGTCCAGGTAGCCGAACTGCGGGGTCTGCCCCGGGTTGACCGGGATCTGGAAGCGGTTGTTGGCAAAGCCGGCGAACACGCTCAGGCGGGTGCTGTCGTTGACCAGATAGGTCAGGTCGGCAAAGGCCTTCCCCTGGTGGGTGTCGTCATGCAGCGGCCTGCGTGCGCTGGTGGGGTTCTCCAGCCCGACCTCGTTCTGGTCGTAGTTGCCGGTCAGGAACCAGCTCCAGCGGCCCTGGTTGCCCCACCAGGAGGCGTTCGGGTTGACCTTGCCGAACGAACCGGCGGTGATGCCAGCGCTGCCGCCGTTGCCCAGCTCGGCGCCACTGCGTGTGGTGATATCGACCACCGCGGCGGTGCGTTCACCGAACTGCGCCGGCAGGGCGCCGTCCATCAGGCGGATGCTCTTGATGGTGCGGGCATCCAGGGTCTGGCCGAAGCCGGAGATCGATTCGGGCAGCAGTACACCATTGATGCGGTACTGCAGGTTGGCGTGGTCGCCGCGCACGTGCACGCCGCCGTAGGAGTCCTGGACCACGCCCGGGGCCTGCAGAAGCACCTGGCTGAGCGGAGCGGAGGCGCCCAGCGGCTGCTTCTGGATGTCCTCGGCGGTGATCTGGTACTGGCTGCTGCCGATGTCCGGTGACAGGGCGTTGCGGGCCTGGTCGAGCTGAGCACTGACGGTGACTACGTCGAGGTCCTTGACCGCAGCCGCGCTGGCATCAGTGTCGGCGGCAAGCGCGGGTTGGCTGGTGAGGATCAGGGCGAAGGTGATGGCGGTGGTGAGCAGGGATGGCTTCATGGGAAATGGGCAGGAAGGGGGAGGGGGCCGGTCCATGAGGGAGTGTTACTCCGTAACAACTGCGTGCCGATCATGCGCCTGTCCGGCGATGGCGACCATGCCGTTTCTGGCCGATCACACGGCCCCTTTCCACACCGTTCAGGCAGTCATGACCGGGCCCGGCCCTTTGCGCCAGCGGCTGGCTCTGCGACCATGACCGCCCCCCACCCCCGGATGTCCGTGATGAGCCTGTCCGCCGTTCCGCCCGCCCCCGATCCTGCCGCCATCGCTGCTGGCGCCGCCTGGTCACCGGAGAGCTGGCGGGGCAAGACCGCGCTGCAGATGCCGACCTATCCCGATCCGGTGGCACTGGATGCCGCGCTGCACGAGCTGAAGCGGCTGCCGCCGCTGGTGACCTCGTGGGAGATCCTGGCGCTGAAGCAGCAGCTGGCCGACGCCCAGGAAGGCAAGCGTTTCCTGTTGCAGGGCGGCGACTGCGCGGAGAATTTCAGCGACTGCGAATCGGGCACGATCTCCAACCGGTTGAAGGTGCTGCTGCAGATGAGCCTGGTGCTGGTGCACGGCCTGCGCCAGCCGGTGATCCGCGTCGGCCGTTTCGCCGGCCAGTACGCCAAGCCGCGCTCGGCCGATACCGAGACCCGCGACGGCGTGACTCTGCCCAGCTACCGCGGCGATGTGATCAATGCGCCGGCCTTCACCGAGGCGGCGCGTCTGCCCGACCCGAAGCGGATGCTGCAGGCCCACGCGCATTCGGCGATGACGATGAACTTCGTGCGGGCGCTGATCGATGGCGGCTTCGCCGATCTGCACCATCCCGAATACTGGAACCTGGAATGGGTGAGCCATTCGCCGTTGGCCGCCGAGTACCAGAAGATGGTGGCCTCGATCGGTGATGCCGTGCACTTCATGGAGACCTTGGCCGGGGCCCGCGTGCACAACCTCAACCGCATCGATTTCTACACCTCGCATGAAGCGCTGCTGTTGCCCTACGAGCAGGCGCTGACCCGGCAGGTGCCGCGCCAGCAGGGCTGGTTGAACCTGAGCACGCACTATCCGTGGATCGGCATGCGCACCGCCGCGCTGGATGGCGCGCACGTGGAGTACCTGCGCGGCGTGCGCAATCCGATCGCGATCAAGGTGGGCCCGTCGGTGACGCCGGACCAGTTGCTGCGCCTGATCGATGTGCTCAATCCGGATGACGAGCCGGGCCGCCTGAGCTTCATCCATCGTATGGGAGCGGCGCAGATCGCGCAGAAGCTGCCGCCGTTGCTGGATGCGGTCAAGCGCGATGGTCGTCGCGTGCTGTGGGTGTGCGATGCGATGCACGGCAATACCGAAAGCACCGCCAACGGCTTCAAGACGCGGCGCTTCGACAACGTGCGCGGCGAGGTCGAGATGTCCTTCGACCTGCATGCGGCCGCAGGCACCCGTTTGGGTGGCGTGCATCTGGAGCTGACCGGTGAGGATGTGACCGAATGCACCGGCGGTGCGCGCGAACTGACCGAGCGTGACCTGGAGCGCGCCTATCGTTCGACCGTCGACCCGCGATTGAACTACGAGCAGTCGCTGGAGATTGCGATGGCGATCGTGCGCAAGCAGGAGCAGGTGCGGTAGGGGTTTGCTTCTGCAGGGCTGCGCCCTGCACCTGCAGAGGCCACTGCCAGAGCAACAGCAAGAGCGGCATTCCGTGGTTGGCGGGGCGGTGTCGGAGTGCGGGGACGCCGCAAGTACGTCCCTGTAGGCTTGGCAGCCGCATCCATGCGGCTGACACCCCGCACTCCGACATCGCCCCACCTCTGACAGATTTCCGGTGKCTGTTGGTCCATCTGTGCTTCGCTTGGATCAAATCCAATCGAAATCGAATATTTCGACAATTGATCGAAGAGCATCCACGCATGGCGTGGATCTACGTGTCGACCAAGGTCGACACCCACCAARRGCAGGYCATGMCATTCCRACAGATCGCGGGAAATTGTCGGAGGCGGGGAGGGGGCMGATGGCGGGGGCGTGAGCGCCATGGATGGCGCGACCGAGCTTACATGGACGTACTTGCAGCGTCCCCCGCCATCTGTCCCCTCCCCGCCATCCCA
>NZ_JBFTOJ010000211.1:0-6201 GCF_056397905.1 Stenotrophomonas sp. 05L414_2 | reverse complement strand
GGCCTCATCGGCAGGCGTGCCCTGCAGCCTCAGCTGCCCCTGCGCCGCACCCTTTTCCAGCGTGATCGTCAGCCAGCCGCTCAGATCCTCGAAATGCCCGCGCACTTCATCGGCAATCTCGTCGGGGATCATCGGCGCTTCGGCCGCCAGCATCGCGCAGATGCAGAACGACGAGGTGCCACCGGCAATGCAGCTGGACCAGTAATCCACGTAGGCGTTGAGCGCCAACAAAGGATCGCCCAGCTGCCGGTCCAGCAGCGCCAGGCCTTCCCGTGCCTCTGCCCGGTACAGCTCCACCACCGTCCGCACCAGATCCGCCTTGCTGGGGAAATGGTGGTGGATGCTGGCCTTGCTGATGTTCACCCGCGCGGACACGTCGGCATAGCTGAAACCGTTGTAGCCACCAGCTTCCAGCAGCGAACGGGCGTGGGCCAGGATCTCGTGGGCCTTGGGGGACAGTGACTCTTTCATGGGTGCAAACCTACTAGTAGGTAGACACCCTGTCAACCGACTCGTTCGCCGGGCATGGCCCGGCGCCTGACACGGGCTTCCCTGGTAGCGCCGGGCCATGCCCGGCGAGCGCAGCGGTCAGTGCGAAGACACATACAGCGCATCGGCCGGCGCCGGCGGCAACGCAAAACTTCGCCGCATGCGCGCCACCTCGGCCGCCGGCGGCAACCCGAACAAGCGCTTGAACTCCCGATTGAACTGCGACGGGCTGGCGTACCCCACCGCCGACGATGCCGCTTCAGCCGTCATGCCCTGCCGCAGCATCAGCAGCCGCGCCTGGTGCAGCCGCGTGGACTTCACGTACTGCATCGGCGAGGTACCGGTAATGCTGCGGAAGTGATCATGGAACGTGGCCACGCTCATCTCCGCCTGCGCTGCCAGCGCATCCACATCCAGCGCCGTCGAATAGGCCGCGTGGATATGCCGCAGCACCTTGCCGATGCGGCCGAAGCGCCCGCGCATCGCCAGCGCCTCGCGCAGCGCCCCACCCTGTGCGCCGGTCAGCACCCGGAAATACAGCTCGCGCACCAGCGAGGGCCCCAGCACGTCGGCCTCCAATGGATCGGCCAGCGCTTCCAGCAATCGCAGCACCGTGGCCTGCATCGCAGGCTGCATCGGGCTGGACATCATGCTTCTTGCCGGCGCTTCGGTGCTGGCGGTGCGCTCGCCCAGTTCCATCAGCAGATCTGCGGCCAGCTGCAGATCAAGATGCAGGTAGATCGCCAGCAGCGGCGCCTCGGCCGTGGCCTCGGTTTCCATGGTGAAGGGCACCGGCACCGACACCGCCAGGTAGTGCTGCGCGTCGTACTGGTAGACCTGCCCGCCCAGATAGCCACGCTTCACGCCCTGGCAGACGATCACGATGCCGGGGTCGTACAGCACCGGCGTGCGCGCCAAGGGACGGTTGGAGCGCAGCAGCCGCACCCCAGGCACCGCCGTCAGCGTGTAGCCCTCGTCCACGGCCAGCGCCTGCAGCAGGCCGACCATGCGCGCCTGTGCGGGATGTTGCAGCGGATCATCGGCCGACCGCATCGGGCGCCCCAGAGGAATAGGCAAGAAAGCCCGAAGCTTAGGCCTGGGCGGCCGCGCACTCAATCACTAACGTGCAACTCCCCAGCCACGAGCCCTCAGCCATGACCGAATCCCGCCTCCTCCTCATCACCGGCGTCAGCAGCGGCTTCGGCCGGGCCCTGGCCCAGCAGGCCCTGCTGGCCGGCCATCGCGTGGTCGGCACCGTGCGCAGCGAATCGGCCCGCCAGCAATTTGCAGCCCTCGCACCCGGTCGCGCCTTCGGCCGCCTGCTGGACGTCACCGACGCCGCAGCCATCGATGCACTGGTGGCCACCGTCGAAGCCGACATCGGCGCCATCGACGTGCTGGTCAACAACGCCGGCTACGGCCACGAAGGCATCCTCGAAGAATCGACGCTGGACGAACTGCGCCATCAGTTCGAAGTGAACGTGTTCGGTCCCGCCGCGCTGATCAAAGCCGTGCTGCCGCACATGCGCGCGCGCCGCCGCGGTCACATCCTCAACATCACCTCCATGGGCGGCTTCATCACCTTACCGGGCATCGCCTGGTACTGCGGCAGCAAGTTTGCGCTGGAAGGCATCAGCGAGGTGCTGGGCAAGGAAGTGGCGCCGTTCGGCATCCATGTGACCGCGATCGCGCCGGGCTCGTTCCGCACCGATTGGGCTGGCCGTTCGATGGTGCGGGCCTCGCGCAGCATCGGCGACTACGACGCGCTGTTCGACCCGATCCGCAGCGCACGCGAGGAAAAGAGCGGCCATCAGCTGGGCGACCCGATCAAGGCCGCGCAAGCCATGCTGCAGGTGATCGACACCCCCAACCCACCCACGCATCTGCTGTTGGGCAGCGACGCCCTGCACTTGGTACGCGGCAAGCTGGCTGCCATGACAGAACGCATCGATGCCTGGGAGCGCCTCAGCCGCTCCACCGACAACGCGGCGCTACCTACGCCCCGCTGCCTCAATCGTCCTGCACCAGCTTGAACTCGCGTAGCAGCCCACCAATCTGGGTCTTGTCCAGCTTGTTCATCAGCAGGTTGCGCAGGAACGCCGGCCCCGGAATGTCCAGTTCCTTGCCATCGCGAAGACGCCCGGTCGCTGCCAGCAGCGTGCGCACGTCGTAGGTGGAATTGAACACCTCCGGCACGCCGCGCTCGATGCCCAGCAGCGTGTACACSGCTTCCATCGGCGTGCGCACCGAATACTCGGTGGTGAAGATGCAGTCGCGCTGCTTCGATTCGGCGAACTGGCCGATGAAGGCGAAGTTCACCGCGCCCTCCGGCACCACGTCCGGGCGATCACCGGCCTGGCGCGGCATGAAGAACGCGGTGATGTACGGCATCATCACCGGCACTGTCTTCGCCCCGGTCGCCGCCAGCTCGTCGATCTCCTCCACCGGCACACCCAGGTGGTACAGCCATTCGCGGGTGATCTCCTCGCCGGTGCAGTCCTGCATCGGCTTGTTCACGTAATCGCCCGGCGTATCCACGAACAGCGAATACACCCACACCACGATCTGGTCCTTCGGCTGGTTCTTGAAGTGCGGCTGGCGGTTCACCGTCCAGCTCATCAGCCAGCGCGAGTCGCGCACGCTCACGATGCCGCCGGTCACCACCTTGYCGCTGAACGGATCGCGCTTGGCAATCTTCTCGRTGTACGCCGGAATGCGCGCGTCCAACGTGGTTACCGTCGCCGATTCCCACTTGGTTTCCGGTATATGCGCACCGAATACATCCGGGCGTCCGAACGCCGCATCCTTGGCCGCGATCCGCCGCCACAGGTCCCACGCCGGTGCCGGGCCTTCATTCAAGCGTGCAGCGGTGCGGTGGTCGCCGTTGTCGGAATTCTCGGTCAGCGAGCCGATCGTCATGAACACCAGATCGTCCGCGCCCAGGTCCACGCCACCGGCCTGGCCGTCCCGTGTCCAGTGGATGCGCGTGGCCTGCTTGCGGCCCTCCTGCAGGTCGAAGTCAACATCGGTCACTTCAGTGCCGTACTGGAACCGCACGCCGCGCTCCTGCAGCCACTTCACCAGCGGCAGCACCAGCGATTCGTACTGGTTGTACTTGGTGAACTTCAGCGCCGAAAAATCCGGCAGCCCGCCGATATGGTGGATGAAACGGTGCAGGTACAGCTTCATCTCCAGCGCCGAATGCCACTCCTCGAACGCGAACATCGTGCGCCAGTACAGCCAGAAATTGCTGTCGAGGAAATCGCGRCCAAGCACTTCGTTGATGCGCTTGTTCTCCATCTCCTGCCGGGTGGCCAGAAACAGCGCGATCACGTCCTTCTGCGCCTGCTCGCTCAGGGTAAACAAGCCATCGGTATGCGCATCTTCGCCGCGATTGATCGTGGCACGCTGCAGCGAATAGTTAGGGTCGTCCTTGTTCAACCAGTAGAACTCGTCCAGCACACTGGCATCGTCGATTTCCAACGACGGAATCGAGCGGAACAGATCCCACAGGCACTCGAAGTGGTCTTCCATCTCGCGGCCGCCGCGGATCACGAAACCCTTCTCCGGCACCTTCAGGCCATCCAGCGCGCCACCGGCAATCTGCTGCTGTTCCAGGATGGTGATGCGCTCGCCGGGCATGCGCCCATCGCGCACCAGGAACGCCGCACCGGCCAGCGAAGCGAGGCCCGAACCCACGAACCAGGCCGTCTTGTTGTCCACGCCCGCTGGCTTGCGCGGGCGCGCGAAGGCCTCGTAGTTGCCACTGCTGTAGTACATGCGTGTCTCCTTCCTGGATGGGGTAGCCCCCACTCTAGCGCCGAACCGATGTACCGCATCCTGCAGAGAGACTGCGACGCAGTGACGCAGGTGCTTCCCGTCCCAGCGTTGCAAGCGGCCTCATCCGCGGTCAGCAGTCGCCTCGGTAGTGAACCAGCGCTGGAACCCGTCAATGGCGTCCGGCATCAGCGCGCTGGCGCGCTCACGCACAATAGACTCGGCGTGGCGAATGGCACTCACTGCATCCGGCTGCGCGCACAACGCCATCGCCACATCCGACGCGTCCAGCATCGCCAGGTTCACGCCCACGCCCACCGGCGGCATCAGATGGGCAGCATCGCCGATCAGCGTCACGCCGTTGCGCGGTGTCCAACGGAAATCCGCCGGCAGGCTGTAGATCGGCCGCCGCACGAAGTCGGTGCACGCCTCCAGCAGCCGCCGCAGGTTCGGTGCCCAGCCGGTGTAGCTGCCTGTCACCAGCGCGCGCATGCCTTGTTGCGCGATCTGCGCATCAAGCCAATCAGAAGGCCGCTTCAGCGCCGCGTACACGCAGAATCGATCGCCGCTGTTGCGCTGCACGAACAGCGCCTCCTCACCGCCAAAGCAGAACAGGCTGCCCTGCCCCACCATGCCCGCGATATCCGCCGCAGGCTGCGCGATCCATCCTTCAAAGAAAGTAATGCCGGTCGGCAGCGGCTGGCACGCACTCAACGCAGCGCGGACTTTCGACCACGCACCATCGGCACCAATCACGATGTCCACCTCGGCCTGCACACCATTGGCGAAGCGCAGGCTGTGGCGGCCGGCATCTGCAGGTTCCAYCTCGCTCARGCAATGGCCCCACTGCACCGCGTCGGCCGGCARCGCATCCAGCAGCAGCTGGCGCAGGTCGCCACGGTCGATCTCCGGCTTGTCCATGCTTCCCTCCGGCCCGAACCCACCCGCGGTAATCGCCCCGGACCACGGATCCCCCATCCGCGCCTCCTGGCCCTCATGGCGCGCCACCGCCCGGAACGCCTCCAGCAGACCAGCGCGCTGCAGCGCCACCTGGCCGGAATCCTCATGCAGGTCCAGCGTGCCGCCCTGGGTGCGCTGCTGCCCGGACGACTCGCCCTCGTACACGCTCACGCGGTGGCCACCGCGATGCAGGATGAGCGCAGCGGTCAGGCCGGCGGGGCCTCCACCGATGATGGCAATACGTGGAGGGTGYGGCATGAGGCGGCCTGCTGGTCGGTTGATATATCAACCGTAGAACGTTCGAGTTGACACGTCAACCAACCACGGGCAACGTGAGCGCATGACCTCACCCACCATCACCCCTGACGAGTGGGCCGCTTGGCGCGGCTTCCGGCGCATGGCCGAGATCACCTCCGGCCGCATCGTCCACGACATCACCCGCAGCACCGGGCTTTCCAGTGCCGACTTTGTCGTGCTGATGGAACTGAGCAAGGCCAAGGACCGCTGCCGCCGCCAGCGCGACCTGCAGGACTACCTGGAATGGGACAAGACCCGGCTCTCGCACCAGCTCACCCGCATGGCCGGCCGTGGCCTGATCGAGCGCGACACCGACAGTGACAACGTGGTGGTGATCCGCATGACCGCAGAAGGCCGCACCCAGCTGAGCGCAGCGCGGCCGGTGCACGTCGCCAGCGTGCGCCGGAATTTCCTCGACCACCTCTCAGCCGATGACCTGGCCGCGCTGCAGCAGATCACCGACAAAATGCATGCAGCACTGCAGGACGCAGAGAACTGAGACGCCGTCAATCGCCCGCGGCGACCTGGTAGTGCCGGCCGCTGGCCGGCAACCGCAATCACCCCACACTCCCAGGCTGCCGGCCAACGACCGGCACTACCCCRACCGACAATCCACGCCGCGTCATCGACCGGTAGTGCCGGCCGCTGGCCGGCARCTGCAATCACCCACTCCACTAG
>NZ_JBFTOJ010000210.1:0-6232 GCF_056397905.1 Stenotrophomonas sp. 05L414_2 | reverse complement strand
GCCGACGCACTGGCCTGTGGCAACGGCTCGGGCCGCACCCAGCACCCGATCGAGACGCAGGGTGAGGACTGGTACGTGGCGTGGGGCATTGAACCCAATCCGGGCCGGCCATCGCATGCCAAGCGCTGAACGGCAGCTATCGGTGCGGGCTTGATCGCTTCGGCGGCTGTCCCCATGTCCCGTGAACAGCTATCGGAGGCCGCATGGACCCCAGTCAGAATCCCACCGTTTTCCACGCCACCACCATCGTCTGCGTTCGTCGCGGCGAGCACGTGGCCATTGCCGGCGACGGCCAGGTCACCCTCGGCCACACGGTGATGAAGGGCAACGCACGCAAGGTCCGCCGCCTTGGCCGCGATGGCCAGGTACTGGCCGGCTTTGCCGGTGCCGCCGCCGATGCCTTCACCCTGTTCGAGCTGTTCGAAGCCAAGCTGGAAAAGCATGGCCAGCTGCAGCGTGCCGCGGTGGAACTGGCCAAGGATTGGCGCACCGAGCGCCGCCTCGGCAAGCTCGAAGCCCTGCTGGCGGTGGCCGACAAGGAAACCTCGCTGATCATCAGCGGCACCGGCGACGTGATCGAGCCGGAGGACGGCATCATCGCCATCGGTTCCGGTGGCTCGTATGCGCTGTCCGCTGCACGCGCGCTGATGGCGCACACCGAACTGGATGCACGCACCATCGCCAGCGAAGCGATCAACATCGCCGGCGACATCTGCATCTACACCAACCGCAACGTGGTGGTCGAGGAGTTGTGACGGGGAACCGTCACACACATTCCTGATCCGCCGGGCATGGCCCGGCGCTACCGACAACGCATTCGTGAGCACACCCATGCCGCACAAGATCGAAGTTTCCTCCGCCACCATGACCCCGCGCGAGATCGTGCAGGAGCTGGACCGGCACATCGTCGGCCAGCACGACGCCAAGCGCGCGGTCGCCATCGCCCTGCGCAACCGCTGGCGCCGCATGCAGCTGCAGCCCGAGCTGCGCAACGAGGTCATGCCCAAGAACATYCTGATGATCGGCCCGACCGGCGTCGGYAARACCGAGATCGCGCGCCGCCTGGCCACGCTGGCCAACGCGCCGTTCGTCAAGGTCGAAGCGACCCGCTTCACCGAAGTCGGCTATGTCGGCAAGGATGTCGAGCAGATCATCCGTGACCTGGCCGATACCGCCGTCAAGCTGTACCGCGAGCAGGCCAAGGTGCGCGTGCGCACGCAGGCCGAAGAGCGCGCCGAAGACCGCATCCTCGATGCGCTGCTGCCGCGCCGCAGCGGTGGCATCGGCTTCGACCCGGAGGCTGCGCGCAACGAACCGTCGGCGCAGGACAACGAGACCCGCATCAAGTTCCGCAAGATGCTGCGCAACGGCGAGCTGGACGATCGCGAGATCGAGCTCGACCTGACTGCCAACGTCAGCATGGACATCATGACCCCGCCGGGCATGGAGGAAATGGGCCAGCAGCTGAAGTCGATGTTCGCCAACCTCGGTGGTGGCGCCAAGGCCCACAAGCGCACGCTGACCATCAAGGCCGCGCGTCCGCTGCTGCAGGAGGAAGAGGCCGGCAAGCTGGTCAACGAGGATGACATCCGCACCGCCGCGATCGAGGCCTGCGAGCAGCACGGCATCGTGTTCATCGACGAGATCGACAAGGTCGCCAAGCGGGGTGACAACGTGGGCGGTGGCGATGTCTCGCGCGAAGGCGTGCAGCGCGATCTGCTGCCGCTGGTGGAAGGTTCCAACGTGTCCACCAAGTACGGCACGATCAAGACCGACCACATCCTGTTCATCGCATCGGGTGCGTTCCACCTGGCCAAGCCCAGCGACCTGATCCCGGAACTGCAGGGTCGCTTCCCGATCCGCGTGGAGCTGGGTGCGCTGAGCAAGGCTGATTTCGTGCGCATCCTGACCGAGCCGAAGGCTGCGCTGACCAAGCAGTACGAAGCGCTGCTGGCCACCGAAGGCGTCAAGGTCAGCTTCACCACCGATGCCATCGACCGCCTGGCCGAGATCGCCTTCCAGGTGAACGAGCGCCAGGAGAACATCGGTGCGCGCCGCCTGCATACCGTGCTGGAGCGCCTGCTGGATTCGCTCAGCTACGAAGCACCGGACCGCGATGGTGAAACCTTGGCCATCGACAGTGCCTATGTCGATGCGCACCTGGGTGAACTGGTGCAGGACCCGGACCTGAGCCGTTACATCCTGTAACCGGGAATGCGAAAAGGCCGCCGAAAGGCGGCCTTTTTCGTTATGCAGGGTCGGATCCCTCGCCATGGCGAGGGCTCCGACCCGTTACGTACTCGCCGGGCATGGCCCGGCGCTACCTTTGTGGCCGAATCTGCGGTAGCGCCGGGCCATGCCCGGCGGCGCCGTCACGCCTCCGGCAGCGGCTCGGGCACCGAACCCGGTACGAACACGCCTTCCTTCACGTAGGCGGCCAGGGTCATGTCCAGCGCCAGCATGCCGTCGCGCTTGAGGTCCATCAGGTCCGGTTCGACCATCGCCCCGTGCAGCACGCCGAGCACGGTGGCGTGCAGCATGCGCGCGGCGATCTTCGGGTCGGCGCCGTCGCGCAGCTGGCCCAGGTCCTGGGCACGGCGCAGGGCGCGTTCCATCCGGTCCAGGGCATCGCGGAAACCGCTCTGCTGCAGTTCGGTCAGCACCCTGGTGTCGGCCGAGGCATCGCTGCGCAGCATGATCTCCATGGTCTTGCGCAGGCGCTCGTCCTCGGACAGCTCGATGAACGAGTGGATCATCACCGCGCGCAGGTCATGCACCGGCGTGTCGCGCTGGTCGGTGGAGGTGCGCTCCAGCTCCTGCATGAAGGGCAGGTGCACCCGTTCGACGATCGCGGTCAGCACCTCGCCCTTGTTCTTGAAATGCCAGTACACGGCGCCGCGGGTGTAGCCGGCGCGGGCACCGATCATCTCCAGCGTGGTCCGGGCCACGCCGTGTTCGTGGAAACAGGCTTCGGCGGCATCCAGGATGCCTTCGCGGGTTGCCTGGGTGTCCTCTTTGGTTTTGCGGGCCATGAGCGGGTACGAGTGCGGGTGAAACGTGGCTGAATTGTACTGCTTTACAAACAAACACGCATGTATGTATATTTCCGTCCCATCATTCCCGTCGTGTGCGTGGCAGGCCCGTCCTGGCTCCCACTTCACGCGGGTGGGCGCTGTTCGCGCGGACTTACTCCTGCAAGGGGAGGGTCCGTCGTATCAGCACCTGCTGAGATCCCTCCCTTCAAGAGCCATTCCCATCATGTTGCTGAGCCGAATCCGACCCTTCGCGTTGTCGCTGGCGATCGCTGCCACCGTCGCTGCCTGTGGCGGCCAACCCCAGGCACCCGAACAGGGACCGGGCCAGGTCAGCGTGGTCACGCTGAAGTCCGAGACCGTCGGGTTGACCCGTGAGCTGCCGGGCCGCACCAACGCCTTCCTGGTGGCCGAAGTGCGCCCGCAGGTCAACGGCATCGTCGCCAAGCGCCTGTTCACCGAGGGTGGGATGGTCAAGGCCGGCGAGCCGCTGTACCAGATCGAGGACGCCAGCTACCGCGCCCAGGCCAACAGTGCGCGTGCACAGCTGGCCCGCGCCGAAGCCACCGCCAATGCGGCGCGGCTGAGCGCCAAGCGCATCACCGAGCTGGCCAAGGTCGACGCGGTCAGCCAGCAGGATCTGGAAAACGCCGTGGCTGCGCAGAAGCAGGCAGAGGCCGATGTCGGCGCCGCCAAGGCCTCATTGGATGCCGCCAACGTGACCCTCGGCTATGCGCGCATCACCGCGCCGATCAGCGGCCGCATCGGCAAGTCCAGCGTCACCCAGGGCGCGCTGGTCAGCGCCGGCCAGGCCACGGCGCTGGCAACCGTGCAGCAGCTGGACCCGATCTACGTCGACCTGACCCAGTCCTCGGCCGAGCTGCTGCAGCTGCGCCGCGAACTGGCCGCCGGCCGCCTGCAGGACAACCAGCAGACGCCGGTCAGCATCCTGATGGAAGACGGCAGCACCTTCGAACACAAGGGCACGCTGGAGTTCTCCGAAGTCAGCGTCGATCCGGCCACCGGCAGCTTCGCGCTGCGGGTCAGGGTCGACAACCCCGATGGCCTGCTGATGCCGGGCATGTACGTGCGCGCGGTGATCGGCGGCGGTGTGCGCAGCGATGCGGTGCTGGTGCCGATGCAGGGCATCGCCCGCGATCCGAAGGGCGATACCAGTGCAATGGTGGTCGGCAAGGACAACAAGGTCGAAGTGCGCCCGGTCAAGGTCAGCCGCACCGTCGGCGACAAGTGGCTGGTCGAGGACGGCCTGAAGGCCGGCGACAAGGTCATCGTCGAAGGCCTGCAGAAGATCGGCCCGGGCATGCCCGTGAATGCCACCGAACAGGGCGCCGCCCCGGCCAAGCCGGCCGCCGCCCAACCTGCAGCTGCGGCCGCAGGCGCGAAGTAAGCGGAGAACTCCATGGCACGTTTCTTCATCGATCGACCCATCTTCGCGTGGGTCATCGCGATCATCATCATGCTCGCCGGCGGCCTGGCCCTGTTCAAGCTGCCGATCTCRATGTACCCCAACGTCGCACCGCCGGCGGTGGAAATCAGCGCCAGCTACCCGGGTGCTTCGGCCAAGGTGGTCGAAGACTCGGTGACGCAGATCATCGAGCAGAACATGAAGGGCCTTGATGGCCTGATCTATTTCTCCTCCAACAGTTCGTCCAACGGCCAGGCCACCATCACCCTGACCTTCGAGAGCGGGACCAACCCCGACATCGCCCAGGTGCAGGTGCAGAACAAGCTGCAGCTGGCGATGCCGCTGCTGCCGCAGGAAGTGCAGCGGCAGGGCATCAACGTGGCCAAGTCCAGCTCGGGCTTCCTGAACGTCATCGCGTTCGTGTCCGAAGATGGCAGCATGGAYGCCAACGACATCKCCGACTACGTCGGTTCCAAYGTCGTGGACCGTCTCAGCCGCGTTCCGGGCGTGGGCAACATCCAGGTGTTCGGTGGCAAGTACGCCATGCGCATCTGGCTGGACCCGAACAAGCTGCACACCTACGGCATGTCGGTGCCGGAAGTGGTCGCTGCGGTGAAGGCACAGAACGCGCAGGTGGCCATCGGTCAGCTGGGTGGTGCGCCGTCGGTGAAGGGCCAGCAGCTCAACGCCACCATCAACGCGCAGTCGCGCCTGCAGACCCCGGAACAGTTCCGCAACATCATCGTGCGCGGTGCGCAGGACGGTGCCGAACTGCGCCTGGGCGATGTAGCCCGCGTCGAGCTGGGCGCCGAGTCGTACGACTTCGTCACCCGTTACAACGGGCAGCCGGCTAGCGGCCTGGCGGTCACCCTGGCCACCGGCGCCAACGCGCTGGATACCGCTGCCGGTGTCGATGAAACGCTGAAGGAACTGGAAGGCTTCTTCCCGGCCGGCCTGAAGGCCGAGATCCCGTACGACACCACCCCGKTCGTGCSCGTGTCGATCAAGGGCGTGGTSCAGACCCTGSTCGAAGCGATCGTGCTGGTGTTCGTGGTGATGTACCTGTTCCTGCAGAACTTCCGCGCCACCCTGATCCCGACCATCGCCGTGCCGGTGGTGCTGCTGGGTACCTTCGGCGTGCTGTCGGTGCTGGGCTTCTCGGTGAACATGCTGACCATGTTCGCGATGGTGCTGGCCATCGGCCTGCTGGTGGACGATGCCATCGTGGTGGTGGAGAACGTCGAGCGCATCATGTCCGAAGAGGGCCTGTCGCCGCTGGAAGCCACCCGCAAGTCGATGAGCCAGATCACCGGCGCGCTGGTGGGTATCGGCCTGGTGTTGTCGGCGGTGTTCGTGCCGATGGCCTTCATGAGCGGCTCCACCGGCGTGATCTACCGGCAGTTCTCTGCGACSATCGTSTCGGCSATGGCGTTGTCGGTGCTGGTSGCSATCGTGCTSACSCCRGCGCTGTGCGCCACCATGCTCAAGCCGCTGAAGAAGGGYGAGCACCATGTCGCCCACCGCGGTTTCGCCGGTCGCTTCTTCAACGGTTTCAACCGTGGCTTCGACCGCACCAGCGAGAGCTACCAGCGCGGCGTGCGCGGCATTCTGCATCGCCCGTGGCGGTTCATGGGCATCGTGGCCGCGCTGTTCCTGCTGATGGGCGTGCTGTTCGTGCGCCTGCCCAGCTCGTTCCTGCCCAACGAAGACCAGGGCGTGCTGATGGCGCTGGTGCAGGCGCCGGTGGGCGCAACCCAGGAGCGCACGCTGGAAT
>NZ_JBFTOJ010000209.1:0-6256 GCF_056397905.1 Stenotrophomonas sp. 05L414_2 | reverse complement strand
GTGCGTGCGTTCTTCGAGCGCGATTTCGAGATGCGCTTCCGCCCCAGCTACTTCCCGTTCGTTGAACCCGGCGCGGAAGTGGACATCGCCTGGCAGCAGCCCGATGGCAGCACCCGCTGGCTGGAAGTGCTCGGCTGCGGCATGGTGCACCCGAACGTGCTGCGCAACGTCGGCATCGATCCGGAACGCTACACCGGCTTTGCCTTCGGCATGGGCGTGGAGCGTTTCGCGATGCTGCGCTACGGCGTCAACGACCTGCGCGCGTTCTTCGAAAATGACGTGCGCTTCCTCAAGCAGTTCGCGTAACGCATAAGGTAGCGCCGGGCCATGCCCGGCGGACTCAACAACGCAGGCCCAGGCGCATGCGCCGGGCCCACCAGGGTGAACCCATGAAATTCTCCGAAAACTGGCTGCGCAGCCACGTCCCGACCACTGCCTCGCGCGATGAGCTCAGCGCGGTGCTGACCGCCATCGGCCTGGAAGTGGAAGACGTGACCGCGCTTGGCGATGGCCTGCAGCACGTGGTCGTCGCGYGTATCGTCGAAGCCGAGCGCCATCCCGAAGCCGACCGCCTGCAGGTGTGCAAGGTTGATGCGGGGCAGGCTGAGCTGCTGCAGATCGTCTGTGGTGCGCCGAATGCACGACCGGGCCTGGTCGCGCCGCTGGCGATGGTCGGTGCGCAGATCGGTGAGTTGAAGATCAAGCCGGCCAAGCTGCGCGGCGTCGAATCCAACGGCATGCTGTGCTCGGCCAAGGAGCTGGGCCTGGACAACGATGCCTCTGGTTTGCTGGAACTGCCGGACGACGCGCCGGTCGGCCAGTCCCTGGTGGAGTACCTCGGCCTGCCGGATGCCAGCATCGAGATCAAGCTGACCCCCAACCGCGCCGACTGCTTCAGCATCCGCGGCATCGCCTATGACGTCGCCGCAGCGACGCGCAGCGAAGTACTGGATTTCATCGCAGCACCGATCGCTGCCCAGAGCAGCCGCGAGCTGGCAATCCAGCTCGATGCCGGTGCCGAAGCGCCGCGGTATCTGGGTCGTGTCATCGAAGGAGTCAACGCCGCGGCGAAGACCCCGTTGTGGATGGCCGAGCGCCTGCGCCGCAGCGGCGTGCGCCCGGTATCGCTGCTGGTCGACATCACCCAGTACGTGATGCTTGAGCTGGGCCAGCCGATGCACGCCTACGATCTCGGTACCCTGCAGGGCACGATCAGTGTGCGTCGTTCGCGCGCAGGCGAAAGCCTGAAGCTGCTGGATGGCCGTGATGCTGCGCTGGACGACAGCTTCCTGGTGGTCACCGACGCTGATCGCGCGGTCGGCCTGGCCGGCCTGATGGGCGGCTTCGACACSCGYGTYACCGAYGMCACCACCGCCGTGTTCCTGGAAGCGGCGCACTTCGCGCCGGCCGCGATCATGGGCCGCGGCCGCAAGCTGGGCCTGCACACCGATGCCGGCCACCGCTTCGAGCGTRGCGTCGACCCGGCGCTGCCGCGTACTGCCATCGAATACGCCACCCGCCTGGTGCTGGACCTGGCCGGCGGTACCCCCGCACCGGTTACCGAAGCGGTACGAGAGGCCGACCTGCCGCAGCCGGCGACGATCCTGCTGCGCCGCGCGCGCATCACCCGCGTGCTGGGCATCACCATCGAAGACGCCGAAGTCGAGCGCATCCTGCGCGCGCTGGGCATGGACGTGGTCGCCGCTGGCGAAGGCTGGCAGGTCACCGCGCCGAGCCGCCGCTTCGACATCGCCATCGAAGAAGACCTGATCGAGGAGCTGGCCCGGATCCACGGTTATGAGCAGATCCCGACCACGCTGCCGGGTGGCGCATCGCGTGTCGCGATGCCGTCCGAGACCCAGCTGGACGCGCTGAGCGTGCGCCGCCAGCTGATCGCACGCGATCTGCAGGAAACCGTCAATTTCGCCTTCGTCGACGATGGCCTGCTGGGCCAGTGGCAGCTGCGCGAGGATCTGGTGCCGCTGGCCAACCCGCTGTCGGCCGAGCTGGCGGTGATGCGCCCGTCGCTGCTGCCGGGCCTGGTCGCCACGCTGGGCCGCAACGCCGCCCGCCAGCTCGGCCGGGTGCGCCYGTTCGAGCTTGGCCGGGTGTTCGCGCAGCAGGCCGGAGATGGCCAGCCGGCGCCGCTGGAAACCCCGCGCGT
This sequence comes from Stenotrophomonas sp. 05L414_2, assembly GCF_056397905.1. Lineage (NCBI taxonomy): Bacteria > Pseudomonadati > Pseudomonadota > Gammaproteobacteria > Lysobacterales > Lysobacteraceae > Stenotrophomonas > Stenotrophomonas sp. 05L414_2. The sequence continues at coordinate 4,092 of NZ_JBFTOJ010000209.1, read as the reverse complement.
GGCCGCTGCGGTCTGCGGTGAAGCGCAGGCGGTGCAGTGGGGCCTGCCGACCCGCAAGATCGATTTCCATGACCTGAAGGGCGACCTGGAATCGCTGGCCGCGGCCAGTGGCGCGGTCCTGGAGTTCCGCCCATCCTCGCGTGCCTACGGCCATCCGGTGCGTTCGGCYGAGGTGTTCCGCGACGGCCTGGCCATCGGCTGGATCGGCCAGATCCATCCGCGCCTGGCCAAGGCGATGGACATCGACGTGGACGTGTACGCCTTCGAGCTGGATCTGGAAGCGCTGTCGGCCCGTGCGCTGCCGCGCGCCGGTGAACTGTCGCGCTACCCGGCAGTGCGCCGCGACCTGGCCTTCCTGGTGCCTGAACAGGTGGCCTGGAGTGACCTGGCCGCGACCATCCGCCAGGCTGCCGGTCCGCTGCTGCGCGAGCTGAACCTGTTCGATCGCTATGTCGGCCAGGGCGTCGAGCCGGGATTCAAGAGTCTCGCTATGGGCTTGATTTTGCAGGACAAGTCGCGCACTCTGACGGACCGCGACGTGGAAGCGGTAGTGGCCGAGGCGGTCACTGCCATCGAGCGTGAACACCACGCCCGGATCCGCGGCTGAGCGGGCAGCACTCGGGGGTAGCAGGCAATGGCATTGACCAAGGCGGAGATGGCGGAAAAGCTGTTCGACGAAGTCGGTCTGAACAAGCGGGAAGCCAAGGAATTCGTCGACGCGTTCTTCGATGTGCTGCGTGAAGCATTGGAACAGGGACGTCAGGTGAAGCTGTCGGGCTTTGGCAATTTCGACCTGCGGCGCAAGAACCAGCGCCCAGGTCGCAACCCCAAGACCGGCGAGGAAATTCCGATTTCCGCCCGTACGGTGGTTACCTTCCGTCCGGGCCAGAAGCTCAAGGAGAGGGTGGAAGCTTATGCTGGATCCGGGCAGTAACCGCGAACTTCCGCCGATTCCGGCCAAGCGCTACTTCACCATTGGTGAAGTCAGCGAACTGTGCGACGTCAAGCCGCACGTGCTGCGCTACTGGGAAACCGAGTTTCCCAGTCTCGAGCCGGCCAAGCGCCGTGGCAACCGTCGTTACTACCAGCGCCACGACGTGCTGATGGTGCGGCAGATCCGCAGCCTGCTGTACGAACAGGGCTACACCATCGGTGGCGCGCGCCTGCGCCTGGATGGTCCGGATGCGCGCGAGGAATCGGCCTTGAGCAACCAGATCATCAAGCAGGTGCGGATGGAACTGGAAGAAGTGCTGCAACTGCTGCGTCGCTGACCCATTTCCGCCGTAATCCGCTATACTTCACGGCCCGCCGCACTGGCGGGCACATCGCAGCATCAGTCGGGGCGTAGCGCAGCCTGGTAGCGCATCTGCCTGGGGGGCAGAGGGTCGTCGGTTCGAATCCGGCCGTCCCGACCACTGTGATGTAACAGACAAGCCTGCGCAGCGATGCGTGGGCTTTTTTGTTGCGGCGTTGTATCCTGCGCGCACTCGTACTACCGCGGCTGCTGAACCCGGTACTCACGAGAACACGATCATGGAAACGCAAAGGAACCGCGCCTGGAGGCGCTCGCAGTCGCGCCACCACGCTGGCGACCACACGGCAGCACCGTCGATCTTCAAGCCGGAAAAGAACTGGAAGCTGATGTATACGCGCGGCGACAAGCTGCTGCGGGCGCGCCAGCTGGGTTTCACCTATCCAGTCCTCAGCCCGCGGCAACTGCTGGACCAGGAATGTTGAACCTGTTGTTTGTCTGCAGTCGCAACCAGCTGCGCAGCCCCACCGCTGAAGCGATGTGGCAGCGCCGGCCAGGTATCAGTGCGCGCTCGGCAGGCACCAGCCCGCATGCGCGCCGGCCCATCAGCCCAGCGGACATCCGCTGGGCTGATGTCATCTTCGTGATGGAGCCCAAGCACCAGCATCGGCTGCAGGCGAATTTTGCCCGCCTGCTTGAACACACGCCGCTGCACTGCCTGGATATCCCCGACGACTATCGCTGCATGGATCCGGCGCTGATGGCGCTGCTGGAAGCGAAGGTCGCGCCCTACCTCACATCGTCAGTAGCGAAGCGGTAGATCAACTCCGGATCGCCTTCGTCGAGGCCGTGCACGATGCCGCACTGCTGGAAACCAGCGGCTGCCAGCAGCCGCTGCATGTTGGCGTTGGATTGGTTGGTGGAGGTGAAAAGCCTGGCACCTGCGCTGCACGACGTGGCATGCAGAAGCAGCGCGCTGCCGACGCCGTGTCCGCGCAGTGGCGCGGCGACCATCAGCATCTCGATGAAGGCTTCACCGAAGAAGTGCCGGTGCTGGACCCGGTAGCCGGCCAGCGTGTCGTCGAGTTCGGCGACGTGCATGTGGCCGTCCGCCAGCCATTGGCCGATCTGCACGGCACGCCGTGGGTCATCGGCCGCAACGCTGTCCAGGGCGATCAGTGCCGGAAGATCCGTGCACACGGCCGCGCGTATCCGAACTGCTGGAGCCCGCACGTTCATCGCCGACGGATGCGCAGCAGCAAACCGCTGCCGCTGACCAGGCAGGCCAGAAGCGTGAGCAGCGACAGGGGCAGGTGGAATTCATCGCGACCGGCCGCAGCGAAGCCTGCATGGATGAGGGCTGTGCCGATAGCCAGCGCGCCGCACAGCAGTGCGTAGCGGCGCGCAGAGCCCAGGCCGAGCACGACCTGACGGTAACCGTGCAGCAGTACGCCGATGGCAAGCAGATTGAAAAGCAGGAATCCCTGGATGCCGCCGGGCACCTGGAACATCCGCCACTCCTGCCAGAACGCGGCATCGATCTGATGCAGCAGCAAGGACATCATCGTTGCCAGGTACCAGCGTTCCATGCGGTGTTTCCTGCTGCGGGAGCTTCATTCTAGCGATGATGGGCCCGCAGCCATCGCACTCAGTAGACGCGGAATTCGGCGCGGCAGCCGTCGCTGACCCATACACCGCGTCGGTCCCAGCCCCAGTTGCGGTCCTCGGTGCAGGGGGTGACCGATTTCTGCTTGACCAGCCGCACGTCATGACGGACGCGGATGCGGCACTGTTTCTCCTTGTTTTCGTAGGATTCGCAGACCAGGCGCTCGCCATCGCGATCACGGTCACGCCCACGCCCGGGCCAGCGGCCACGCCCGCGCTCTTCGGCGACGAATTCGGCGCGGCAGCCGTCGGTAACCCACAGCATGCCGCGGCGCTGTCCCCAGTTGTCATCTTCAACGCATCGCGTCACCGACAGCTGCCGCGCCAGTCGCGCGCGTCCTTCGAACGGGCACTGCTGGGTCTTGTTGAAGTGCGATTCGCAGGTCGTGCGCGGCGACGATTCGCTGTCGTAATCCTGGGCCGAGACAGTCGTTGCGGCCAGCAGCAGGGCAAGTGCAGAGCCGCCCAAGGGCAGTAGCAGGCGAAGGCTCATTGAAACCTCGGTTTGGGGATGGGACGCAAGAATGGCGCACGTATGGCGCTCTGCGACGACTGCGGGTTGCGCTGGCTCAGGACGGATTTATAAGTGTGCGACGGCGCATGCAGGGCGTTACATCCCGTATCATCCCGGGCACATCCGATTGCATCGGTTTACAGTTTTTTACACGTTCCAGCGCTTTCGGACGCGGCCTTCGGGCATCGCCCGTGGCCGCTGGCGCGGGTGCGGACAAGGATGTGCGGACCACGACGACCACAGGGGGTTGCGTTGATCAGCAGTATCGTCATTCATCGGTCGGCCGGCGCAGGCGCGGCCGACGTGCAGGTCCTGGACACGACGTTCAAGGGCAAGCGTGTTTTTGTTGCGTGGGGCCTGCGTGGCCTGGAACTGACCCGCGAAGCCGAGCCGGAAGATACGGTTGCGGCCCGCGATGCCTTGCGGCGGGTTTCCCGCCAGGCCGACGGGCCGCGCAGCAGCGAGATTTTCATTGCCAGCCAATCGGGCGTGGCCATCAGTGTCTACCGGATGCTGACCGAAGCCCGCAGCGGCGACGCCGTGTTCTTCCTGTGCGATTCGCCACCGGTGGTGGAATGGCTGGTTACTTCGCTGGAAGTGCAACCCGAATTGCCTGCGTGACCGGACGCCTGACCGTGCAGTCGAGCCTGCTCGACTGCAC
>NZ_JBFTOJ010000208.1:0-6270 GCF_056397905.1 Stenotrophomonas sp. 05L414_2 | reverse complement strand
CCCTGAACCCGTCCATGGGGGCTCGATGGCGCCATCCATGGCGCCAACGGTCCTGCGCAGCCCCCTCACCCCCTCCCCGACAGTTTCCTGCGGGCGCGGCCGGACCGCCCGAAAGCGGGGTCAAAAGCTGGGGGTTCATGGCTTCGGAGAGTGATCTGGTAGCGCCGGGCCATGCCCGGCGAGCGGAGCGGGTGCCACCAGGAGCCGCCGGGCATGGCCCGGCGCTACCGCTCTTGTTCTTGAAGAGCCAACCCTCCGCGCCCGCGGGATGTGGGGTGGGTGGCGGAGGGCCGGGYGGGGTAGGACCGTGAGGCGCATGGATGCGCCGATCGAGCTTACAGGGACGTACTTGCAGCGTGTCCTACCCCGCCCGGCCCTCCGCCACCCCAACCGATAGCCAGCAGGCGCAACGCTTTCCTCAATACACCCAACCCATTCAGCAAAGCCTATTGATAGGAATGAAATTAGTAGTATCCTATCTATTACTTATGGACCGACCCCTCGACGAGCGCACCGTGCTGCAGATGCAGCTCAGCTCCGGCCTGCTGTACGCAGGGCGGCAGTGGCAGCGCCTGGCCGACAGCCGGTTGGGCAGCTACGGCATCTCCACCGCCTGCACCATGCCCCTGCTGATGATCGGCCGCTCCGGCGGTGGCATCCGCCAGGTCGCGCTGGCGCAGCAGCTGGGCATGGAAGGCCCTTCCCTGGTGCGCCTGCTGGACAAGCTCTGCGCCAGTGGGCTGGTCCGCCGCGAATGCGATGCCAGCGACCGCCGCGCCAACCTGCTGTGGCTGACCGAGGAAGGCCAGGCGTTGGTGCGCGAACTGGAAGACCAGTTGATCGGCCTGCGCCAGGACGTGTTCGGCGAGCTTTCCATGGATGAACTGCATGCCGTGCTGAAGGCATGGCGCCTGCTGGCCGAGGCTGCCGACCGCATCACGTAAGCCCGTTGTCGGTGAATACCGCCGCTGCCGTGCATGCGCCAGCGGCTTTTGCCCGTTGCCGTTGTCCTGTTCCACCTCCCCTTCCCCTACCGTCCCCGCCCCTACCGATGCCCGGTGAATTCAGTCTCCACGGAGTGTTCGTCCCGACCCTGCTCGGGTTGATGGTGTTGGCCTACCTGGTCAACAGCGGCCTGCACGCGCTGCTGCAGCGTGCCGGTGCCTATCGCCACGTATGGCACCCGGCGCTGTTCAACCTGGCCTTGTACGGGATCGTGCTGGGCCTGCTGTTCCACCTCCTGCGTTGGATGCAATCGTGAACAAGATCGTGAAGAAGACTCTGCCGGTGCTGCTTACCTGCGCAGCCGTGATCGTCGCCCTGCTGGTGCTGCGCCAGCTGTGGGTCTACTACATGGATGAGCCGTGGACCCGCGACGCCCACGTCGGCGCCGACGTGGTGCAGGTCGCGCCGGATGTGTCCGGCCTGGTCGAAACGGTGCAGGTAGCCGACAACCAGGCAGTGAAAAAGGGCGACCTGCTGTTCGTGATCGATCGCGCGCGCTACCGCATCGCGCTGGAGCAGAGCCGCGCCAGCCTGGCCGAACGCCAGGCATCGGTCGCGCAGCTGCGCCGTGAGATAGGACGCGACCGCAGCCTGCAGGATCTGGTGGCCGCCGAGGACGCCGAAGTGCGCCGGGCCAAGCTGCAGGCCGCACAGGCCGCATTGGCCACCGCACAGGCCGCGGTCGACCTGGCCGAACTCAACCTGGCCCGCACCGAAGTGCGTGCACCGGCCAATGGCCGGGTCAACGACCGCACCATGCGCGTGGGCGACTACGTGGTGGCCGGCAAGCCGGTGCTGGCACTGCTGGATACCGGTTCGTTCCGCATCGATGGCTACTTCGAGGAAACCCGCCTGCGCGGCGTGGCCCCGGGGCAGCGCGTGGACATCCGCCTGATGGGCGAGGACACCCCTCTGCACGGCCATGTCGAAAGCATCGCCGCCGGCATCGAGGATCGCTACCGCAGCAATGGCAGCACCCTGCTGCCGAACGTGACCCCGGCCTTCGACTGGGTGCGGCTGGCGCAGCGCATCCCGGTGCGCATCGCCATCGACGAGGTGCCTGCCGGCGTGGAGCTGATCGCCGGGCGCACCGCCACGGTGACCGTGGATACCGGCCGCCACGTGCAGAACAAGAAGGCCGGCGCTGCGCCGACACAGGCGGGCCTGTGAACGCCGCCCTGCCCCGCCTTGGCCTGATCGTCGCGCTGGCCAGCCTGGCTGCGTGCAGAACCGTCGGCCCGGATTACGCATTGCCCGAGGGCTCGGCGTTCAAGCGGCCGCAGGCGAATGCCGCGTTCATCGATACCCACAACCCCGAAGTGGCTGCCAACCAGGCACTGCCGGCACGCTGGTGGTCGCTGTACAACGACCCGGTGCTGGATGGGCTGATCACCCAGGCGCTGCGCGACAACGTCGAACTGAAGGCTGCCGACGCGCATCTGCGCCGCGCTGCTGCGGTGTACGAGCAGGCGATGGACGCCGGTGGCTTCGAGTACGAGGCCGAAGCCGGCGTCAGCCGCGCACAGTTGTCGGCCGAGTCGTTCCTGCAGGAGCACGAGCTGCCGGTGATCAACCTGGCCGACGGCAAGTTCGCGGTGAGCTACCAGTTCGACCTGTTCGGCAAGCTCAAGCGCGGTGCCGAAGCAGCCCGCGCCGACGAACAGTCGGTGGCCGCTGCACGTGACCTGGCCCAGGTGAGCGTGGTGGCCGAGGTGGCCGACAGCTACCTGGAGATCTGCCACGCCAACCATGAGCTGCATGTCGCCGAGCATTCCCTGCAGCTGCAGCAGCGCAGCCGTTCGGTCACCCAGCGGTTGATCAGCGCAGGCCGCGGCACGCCGCCGGAACTGGCGCGCGCCAATGCCCAGGTCGCGCTGCTGGAAGCCGCATTGCCCCCGCTGCAGGCGCAGCGTTCGGCCGCCGCCTATTCGCTGGCGGCACTGCTTGGGCAGACCCCGGGCCAGCTGCCGGCCGGGGTGATCGACTGCGCGCACGCACCCACCCTTGCCCAGCCGCTGCCGGTCGGTGATGGCCGCGCGCTGCTGCAGCGCCGTCCCGACATCCGCCAGGCCGAACGCAAGCTGGCCTCGGCCACCGCACGGATTGGTGTCGCCACTGCCGAGCTGTACCCGGACATCCGCCTGGGCGCCTCGGTCGGCGCCGCCGGCCTGCTGGAAGACTTCGGCCAGCCGATGACCCAGCAGTGGTCGTTCGGCCCGCTGATCTCGTGGACGCTGCCGTCCTCGGGCACGCATGCACGCATCCACGCCGCCGAGGCTGGCGCCGATGCGGCGCTGGCCGAGTTCGACCATGCCGTGCTGCAGGCACTGCGCGAAACACAGACCGCACTGGACCGCTATGCGCAGGATCTGCGCCGCCTGCAGTCGTTGCGCGTGGCGCAGGAGCAGGCTGCGATGGCCGCAGAGCAGAACCGCCGGCTGTACCAGGGTGGCCGCACGCCGTACCTGTCCAGCCTGGATGCCGACCGCAGCCTGGCCAGCAGCGATGCCACCCTGGCCGCGGCCGAAGCCCAGGTCTCGCGCGACCAGATCCATCTGTTCCTGGTACTGGGCGGTGGCTGGCAGGACAGTGCCGCGTCTGCGTCTGCGCCGACGGCGGCGAGGTAAGCGATGAACGGGCTGACCGACCGCCAGGCCTGGCTGTTCTCGATCAAGACCTACCTGGCAGCGATCGTCGCGCTGTATATCGCCATGGCCGGCAACCTGTCGCGCCCGTACTGGGCGATGGGCACGGTGTACATCGTCAGCCAGCCGCTGCTGGGCCCGACCCGGGCCAAGGGCGTGTACCGCATCCTCGGCACCCTGGCCGCCGGCCTGGCCACCCTGCTGATGTTGCCCGCCCTGGTGGAAACACCGCTGGTGCTGAGCGCGGCGATGTCGATCTGGCTGGCCGGCTGCCTGTTCCTGGCCCTGCTCAACCGTGGCCCACGTGGCTACGCGTTCCTGCTTGCCGGCTATACCACTGCATTCATCGGTTTCCCGGCGGTGACCTCGCCGGAGACCATCTTCGACACCGTGGTGGCGCGTAGCGAGGAGATCATCCTCGGTACGGTGGTAGCGGTGCTGTTCGCCTCGCTGCTGTTCCCGGCCTCGGTGCGGCCGATGCTGGGCGCGCGCATCGGCAACTGGATGGAGGACGCAGCGCAGTGGTGCCGGCAGATCCTCGAGCGCGGCCGCGCGCATGCCCCACGCAACCGGCTGGCCGCCGACCTGGTGCAGTTCGAGGCACTGATCGAGTTCCTGCGCCGCGATGACCCACGCCATGCCGGCGCGGCCGTCTCGATGGAGCGCCTGCGCGAACGCATGCTGTTGCTGCTGCCGGTGCTGTCATCGATCGCCGACCGCCTGAGTGCGCTGCGCAGCGATGGACAGACCCTGCCCGAGGGCCTGCCGACGCTGGTCGATGACATCCACGACTGGATCGACACGCCGTCCAGTGCCAGCGACTACGCGCGCCTGCGCGCACGCATCAGTGCGCTGAAGCCACAGGTGGACCGCGATCTGCAGCACCTGCAGCTGGCCAGCCTGCTGCTGCGCCTGGAGGAGCTGGTGGACCTGTGGCAGGACTGCCGCACCCTGCAGCACGCGATCGACCAGGGCACCGCGCCGCTGGACCGTGCGCACTACCGCATCCGCACCGAACGCGCCGCCACCGACAAGCACGTCGACTACGGCATGGCACTGTTCTCCGCGCTCAGCGCCGGTGTGGCGCTGATGAGCTACTGCGTGCTGTGGATCGGCCTGGGCTGGGAGGGCGGTGGCAACGGCGCGATGATGGCCGCGGTGACCGCCGCGTTCTTCGCGGCACAGGACGACCCGGCGCCGAGCATGGTCTCGTTCCTGGTGTGGGCGATGGTGGCTTCGCTGGTCGCCGGCGTGTACCTGTTCGGCGTGTTCCCCGCCGTGCACGACTTCGGCCTGCTGGCGCTGGTGCTGGCAGTGGTGTTCCTGCCGTTGGGCCTGCTGCTGCACCACCCGAAGAGCGCGCTGTTCGCGCTGCCGCTGACGGTCAACCTGGCTGCGCTGCTCAGCCTGCAGAACACCTACAGTGCCAACGTGCAGACCTTCGCCAACTCGTCGATCGCGATGTTCATCGGCATTGGCTTTGCGGTGGTGATGACCCGGCTGTTCCGCTCGGTGGGTGCCGAATGGACCGCGCGCCGGCTGGTACGGCAGGGCTGGACCACGCTGGCCGAGGCGGCCGAAGGCCGTGGCCAGCAGGATCGCCAGCGCTTCGCCGCGCGCATGCTGGATCTGCTCGGCCTGCTGGCACCGCGCCTGGCGGCGACCCCGGAAGGCAGCGACATCGCCTCGGTGGACATGCTCAACGAGGCGCGCATCGGCCTGAACATCCTGCAGCTGCGCCGCGCCCGCCTGGAGCTGCCGGAGCGCAGCCGCGAGGCGGTCGAGCACATTCTGGAGGAAGTGGCCGTGCACTATCGCCGGCAGATCGCCGCGCGCAAGCCGATTGTGGCGGCCGAGGCGCTGCGCGAGCGGCTGGACACCTCGTTGGGCCGGGTCGGCAGTGTGGCCGCCTGCAAGGCACGCGACGAGGCGCTGATGGGCCTGGTCGGCCTGCGGTTTGCGCTGTTCCCGGAAGCGAAGGCGTTGGCGCCGGGATTGGCGGACGCCGCAGCGCCGTCCGTCTGATGCGATCCACCGGGCATGGCCCGGCGCTACCATCGTCATCCGGTAGCGCCGGGCCATGCCCGGCGTCCTTACGCCACGGCAACAGGACGGTTCAATGAGTTACGACATGATGGTGTTCGAGGCCAGCGTCGCCCCGCGTGAAGCGGCGGCGTTCATCGCCTGGTTCGAGAAGCAGGCGCAGTGGGGCGAGAGCCACGAGTACGACGACCCGGCGGTCAGCAGCCCGGCGCTGCAGGCATGGTTCGCGGAGATGGCGCAGGAGTTTCCGCCGATGAACGGCCCGCTGAGCAATGACGATGATGATCGCGCCGAGGTGACCGAGTACAGCATCGGCCGCCATGTGATCTATGGCGCGTTCGCGTACTCGGTGGCCGAGCGCGCGCATGGGCGGGTGCAGGACCTGGCCGAGAAGCACGGCGTGGGGTTCTTCGATGTCAGTGCGGATGAAGCGGCGATCGTGTATCCGGATGGGTTGGTGTTGATGCCGGAATAGATTTGGCGGCAGGGCTGCGCCCTGCACCCGCCGAATCAACGGCAACGGCAACGGCAACGTCAACATCAAATGCGTGCTCTCCGTGGGTTGGCGGGGTGGGTC
>NZ_JBFTOJ010000207.1:0-7000 GCF_056397905.1 Stenotrophomonas sp. 05L414_2 | reverse complement strand
GCGCTACAGCTACGGAACGTGCCAGCCGAACAGGTCCAGCGCCTTCTGGAATTCACCGTCGACCGGCGCGCACACATCCACCGTGCCACCATCCGGATGCGGAAAGCGCAGGCGCTCGGCGTGCAGCAGCATGCGGTGCACACCCTGCATGCGGAAGTTGCGGTTGTGCCGGCCATCACCATGGCTGGTATCGCCGATCAGGTGATGTGACAGGTGCTTGAGATGGCGGCGGATCTGCCGGAAGCGCCCGGTCAGCGGCTGGCAGCGCAGCAGTGCATAGCGCGAGCTGGTGAACTCGCCCACCGGTACCGACAGTTCGCCGGTAGCCAGGCGCTGGAAGTCGGTGACCGCCGGCTTCTTCACCGGCTTGCCGGGACCGCCATCCAGATCGTGGTCGACCTGCCAGGCCTCCTCGGCCGGCCAGCCGCGGCAGATGGCCAGGTAATCCTTGCTCACCTCGCCGCCCATCAACGACTTGCCCAGCGCACTGGCCGTATCACGGTCGAAGGCCAGCAACAGGCAGCCGCTGGTGGCGCGATCCAGGCGATGGACCAGGAAGATCGGCCGGCCCAGCTGCTCGCGCAGGCGATCGGCGAGGAAATCATCTTCGCCACGGGCCAGCTTGCTGTCATGGACCATCAGCCCGGCCGGCTTGTTGACCACGGCCAGCCGTTCATCCAGGTGCAGCAGCTGCAGGGGCGCGCACTACCGCACCAAGCCAGCGACCCGCGCTACCGGGGTGACGCCCGGTCAGGTGTTGCGCAGCGCCAGCAGTTCGCCATTGCCCACCGGCACCAGGCTGGTGGTGAACGCCGCATCGGCGGCCAGCAGGGCGCGCAGCGGCGCCATCTCACCGGCATGCGAGGTGGCGTTGTCGACCACCAGCAGGCCGCCGGGGCGCAGTACCCGACGCAGCTGCGGCCACCAGCCCGCGTACTGCCCGCGATCCGAATCCAGGAACAGCAGGTCGATGCAGCCCTGCTCGGCCTGCGCCAGCCACTGACCGGCATCACCGTGGACCAGGTTGATGCGCTCGCCCAATCCACTGCGGGCGAAATTCGCGCGGGCCATCGCCACCTTGTCGGCAGCGAGCTCCAGCGTGGTCACCTGGCCATCGATCGCGGCCGCCGCTTCGGCCAGCCACAGCGTGGAATAACCGTTGGACGTACCGATCTCCAGCACGCGGCGGGCGTTGCCGAAACGCACCAGCACCGACAGCAGTTCACCGGTGTCGGCGGTGATGTTGAGCATGCGCCGACCGCGCTCGGTTTCGCACGCATCGTTGTCGCTGCCGAACTGCGCGAGCTCCTGTTTGAGCGCGCTCAGCGCATCCATCATCGCCACCACGCACGCGCCAGTGCGAACGCTCCAACCGCACCGGACACCCAGCTCCACGCCGGCACGTCGCCCCAGTACCAGCCCGGCGGCTGCAGCACGTACATCAATGCGGCGATCGCCAGCAGGCCGACGCCGGTGATCGCACCGACCGCATGCTTCTGCAGGCGCTGCACGCTGGCGTCCAGCGCAACCAGATCGCGCGAGCGCATCGCCAGCTCATGGCGACCTTCCACCTGCTGGGTCAGCCAGGCGTGCACCAGGCGCGGCATGTCCGGCGCATGGGTCATGATTTCCGGCAGGCGCTTGCCGATCTCGCGCACCACGCGACGCGGGCTGTAGCGCTCGCGCAGGATCTTCGCCAGCACCGGCTTGGCCACGGCCCAGATATCGATCTGCGGGTCCAGCTGGCGGCCGACGCCCTCGATGTTGAGCAGGGTCTTCTGCAGCAGGATCAACTGCGGCTGCAGGGTCAGCTGGTAGCGCTGGGCCACGCGGAACAGCTTCATCAACACTTCGGCCAGCGAGATCTGCGACAGCGGGCGGGTGAAGTACGGCTCGCACACCGAACGCACCGCCGCTTCCAGATCATCGATGCGCACGTTGTCGGGCATCCAGCGCGCCTGCACGTGCAGTTCGGCGATGCGGCGGTAGTCGCGGTTGAAGATGGCCATGAAATTCTCGGCCAGGTAGTACTGATCTTCCTGCGAGAGCTGGCCCATGATGCCGAAGTCCAGCGCGATGAAGCGCGGGTTGTCGCGGCGTGCCGGATCGATGTCGACCCAGATGTTGCCGGCGTGCGCGTCGGCATGGAAGAAGTTGTCGCGGAACACCTGGGTGTAGAACACCCGCACGCCTTTGGCGGCCAGCGCCTTGCGGTCGATGCCGGCCTTGTCCAGCGCGGCGATGTCATCGGAGGGGATGCCCCATACGCGTTCCAGGGTCAGTGCGCGCTCGGCGGTATGGCTCCAGATCACTTCCGGTACGTACAGGTCGTCGGAGTTCTCCCAGAAGCGGCGCAGCACGCTGGCATTGGCGCCTTCGCGCTGCAGGTCCAGCTCGGCGGCCAGGGTGTTCTCCACCTCGGCCACCACTTCGCGCGGGCGGATCTTGTCGGCGCGCGGATGGGTGCGCTCGACCAGCGTCGCCAGCGAGTTGAGCAGGGCGATGTCGGCGTCGATCTGTTTTTCGATGCCCGGGCGCAGCACCTTGACCACTACCTGGCGGCCGTCGGCCAGGGTGGCCGCGTGCACCTGCGCGATCGACGCCGAGGCCAGTGGCTCGGTATCGAAACTGGCGAAGGCTTCGCTGACCGGCAGGCCCAGCGCTTCCTCGACGATGCGGCGTGCGGTCTCGCCGTCGAAGGGCTTGACCCGGTCCTGCAGCAGGGTCAGCTCATTGGCCACGTCCGGCGGCACCAGGTCACGACGGGTGGACAGGATCTGCCCGAACTTGACGAAGATCGGCCCCAGGTCCTGCAGCGCCAGGCGCAGGCGTGCACCCCGCGACTGTGCCGCGATGGCGGCCGATGCGCGCGGCACGAACGGCTTGGCCAGGCGCAGCCAGCGCTCGGCCGGGGTGCCCTGCAGCAGGTCGTCGAGGCGGTAACGCAGGATCACCCGGCCGATGCGGCTGGCCCGCAGCAGCGCCTTCATGCGGCACCCCGCAGGCGCTGCACGCGTGCGCCGAGGCGCTCGACATCGTCGCGCAGCACGTCCACGTCATCGTGGAAGGCATCCAGCTCGGCACGTGGCACCACGTCGCGCGATTCCTCGGTGATGAATTCAGCGGCGCTGTGGGCGAGGTCGATCGCACCCTGGCGGGCATGCTGCAGGGCGCTGCGCAGGGTGTTGGCCACCTGCACGCCCAGCACGTCGCCGAACACGCTGACGAACGGCTGCTGCCAGTCCGGATCGAAGCCCTTGGCCAGCTGCTGCAGGCGGCGCGCCAGCTCGGCATCGCCGGCCACGCGAACGCGCCCCTTGCCGTTGTCAGCGCCCTGGCGGGCACGCGCCAGCAGCGGCAGCTGTGCCAGCACGCCGGCCAGGCTGCTGCGCACGGCCAGGTCGGCTTCCTGCGCATCCACCGGGCCGACACGCAACTGGTCGCCGTCGACGCTGATGYGCATTGCCAGCGGCGGCGCGTCCAGGGTCAGGTCGATATGGCGACCGTCGAGGCCGGCCAGTGCGTGGCGGGTATCCGGATCCAGCGCCAGCGCGCGGTTCAGGGCGATCTGCAGGGCACGGCCAGCGACCGGCTTGAGGGACTTGAGCAGGGAAAGAGCCATGTGCGCATTCTACCTGCGTGGGTGGGGGGCTTGGGCCGGGCTACCGCCCGGCACCCGCAGAAGCAACGGCAACATCAAAAGCCGAAGCAACAGCAACAGCGGGCATTCCGTGGGGAGGCGGGGGGGGTCCGGTTGCGGGGGCCGCTGCAAGTACGTCCCTGTAAGCTCGGTCGCCGCATCCATGCGGCTCACGCCCCCGCAACCGGACCCACCCCGCCTTCGACAGGTTCCTACTGCTGTTGGTGGGTGTCGACCTTGGTCGACACGGTAGATCCACGCCATGCGTGGATGGATTTCTGGTTCATCTGTGCCTCACGCGGAAGGCCGATGAAGGTTCATGCTATGGAACCACGCAACGCACAGGACATCGCATTTCCATGGCACGGACACGGGTTGGCATCATCTTCGGTGGCAGGTCTTCCGAACACGAAGTTTCGCTGCAGTCGGCGAAGAACATTCTCGACGCGCTCGACCGCGAGCGCTTCGAACCGGTGCTGATCGGCATCGACAAGCAGGGCCAGTGGCACCTGAGCCAGCCGGACACCTTCCTGCTCAATGCCGAGGATCCGGCGCGCATCGCCCTGCATCCTTCCGGTACCGCGCTGGCGGTTCTGCCCGGCACCGAGCAGGCCCAGCTGCAACCGACCGATGCGGGCAGCGCGCTGGGGCAGATCGATGTGGTGCTGCCGATCGTGCACGGTCCGCTGGGCGAGGACGGTGCGCTGCAGGGCCTGCTGCGCATGGCCAACCTGCCCTTCGTCGGCTCGCCGGTACTGGGTTCGGCGGTAGCCATGGACAAGGATGTAACCAAGCGCCTGCTGCGCGATGCCGGCCTGCAGGTGGCGCCGTGGGTCTGCATCCGCCGCCATGAAGCCGATACGGTCGATGTCGATGCCCTGATCGCGACACTCGGCCTGCCGCTGTTCGTGAAGCCGGCCAACCAGGGCTCATCGGTGGGCGTGAGCAAGGTCAAGGACGCCGACGGTTTCGCCGAGGCATTGCAGACTGCGCTGCGCTACGACCACAAGGTTCTGGTGGAATCGGCCGTGGTCGGCCGCGAGATCGAATGCGCGGTGCTCGGCAACGAGCGGCCGCAGGCCAGCATCTGTGGCGAGGTGGTGCTGCACGATGAGTTCTACGCCTACGACACCAAGTACATCAACGAAGATGGCGCCGAAGTGGTGGTGCCGGCCGCGATCGACGCGGCGACGCAGGCGCGTATCCAGGACATCGCGCTTCAGGCGTACCAGGTACTGGAATGCGCCGGTATGGCGCGCGTGGATGTGTTCCTGACCGCGGATGGTCGGATCGTCATCAACGAGGTCAACACGCTGCCCGGCTTCACCCGCATCAGCATGTATCCGAAGCTGTGGGGCGCCAGTGGCGTGGGCTACACGGCGCTGATCACGCGCCTGATCGAACTGGCGATGGAACGGCACGACGCCGATCGCCGATTGCACAGCGCGGTGCGCTGACCGCGCTTCGGCAGTGCCGGCCGCCGGTCGGCAACCCCGGGTAATCGAGGTTGCCGGCCAGCGGCCGGCACTACTGCTCAAGCGGTCATGTGCGCTTGCGGAACATCGAGATCACCGCCAGCACCAGGAACACCACGAACAGGATCCAGGCGATGTTGCTGGCGGCACCGGCGATGCCGGAGAAACCGAGCACGGCGGCGATGATGGCAATGACAAAGAAAATGACGGCGTAATGCAGCATGGTGCTCCTCGCAGGTGGTCGGCCGTGGGTGGCGTTGTGTCCATCCTGCGCATCTGCCGGTGTGCAACCGGTGATGGCGATCTCTGCGCGTAATGAAGGCTTCAGCGCGGTGATGCCGCCGTCATGATGCGGCCTTCAGTCGTCGCAGCCCTTCTTCGATGCTGACCTGCGGCACGTAGCCGAAATCACGGCGCGCTGGCTCCATGCTGTACCAGTGCGGCGTGCACAGCTGCTCGGCCAGGAAGCGCGTCAGCGGCGGCTCGCCACGCAGGCGCAGCAGCGGCCACAGCCGCTCGCAGATCGCGCCGATCCGATACGCCGTCTTGAAGCTGATCGCCTTGTCCACGGTTGGAGCGCCCACCGCCTGCAGCAGCTTGTTGACCAGCTCGCGCATCGGCAGCGGCTCGCCATTGGAAATGAAGTACGCCTTGCCGGCGCAGGCCGCGCCCGGTGCCAGCGCCTCGAAGGCGAGGAAATGCGCGAGCGCGGCGTTGTCGATGTAAGTGGTATCGACCTTGTTGTTGCCATCGCCCACCAGGCGCAAACGGCCAGCGCGTGCACGATCGGCCAAGCGCGGCACCAGCTGCTGGTCGCCCGGGCCCCAGATCAACCGCGGACGCAACGCCACAGTCGCCAGGCTCGCGTCATTGGCCGCCAGCACGCGCTGTTCGGCAATCGCCTTGGTCGCCGCGTACGGCGCCTGGAAATCCTCGCCATACGGCACTTCGTCCGCACCCAGTCCTTCCACCGGGTGCGTGGCGCGGTGGGTCACGCTGGGCGTGGAGGTGTAGACCAGCCTGCCGATGCCATGCGCACGGCAGGCGGCGATGACGTTGTCGGTGCCGACCACGTTGGCCTGGTGGTAGCTGTCATAGCTGCCCCACGCACCCGCCTTGGCACCGTTGTGGAACACCGCATCGACGCCGGCCACCGCATGCAGCACCGCCTGCGGATCGGCCAGGTCACCGCGGATCTGGCCCACGCCCAGCGCCTGCAGTTCCGGGTAGTGGCTGCGGTTGAACGCCAGCACCTGGTGGCCACGTTCGACCAGGCCACGGCACAGCGCCTGGCCAAGAAAACCACCACCACCGGTGACCAGGATCTTCATGCGCGCTTCTCCAGTTCGGCGCGTGCCCAGACGGCGAGCTTCTCGCGGCCGATCTTGGCGTTGTGACGGATATCGACGGGGAACGCCGGATGCATCAGCACGTGTTCCAGCTTCATCTCGGGCAGACGCGCAGCGGCCGTGGCATGCAGCGCCTCGCGCAGAGCAGGGCTGTCGGACTGGCCACGCTGCAGCTCCACGCACAGCACCGGCACCTGCGCACCGGCCGCGCCGACGCCCACCAGCGCAGTGCGTGCCACGCCGGGTACGGTGTTGAACACCGGCTCGACCTGTTCGGTGTACAGCGGTCCGTGGGCGGTTTCCACGCGATGGGTCTTGCGGCCACAGAACCACAGCCGTCCCTGCGCATCGAAGTAGCCGACATCGCCCATGCGATGCACGATGCGGACGCTGCCATCGACCAGGGTTTCGCTGATCTTCGCCGCCGCCGTCGCCTGCGGACGGTTGAAATAACTATCGGTGGCGGTCGGCCCGGCCACGGTGATCTCACCGATCTCGCCCACGGCCAGTACGCGCGCCTGCGACCAGTCCGGCAG
>NZ_JBFTOJ010000206.1:0-6305 GCF_056397905.1 Stenotrophomonas sp. 05L414_2 | reverse complement strand
GCACCGCCCTGCTGGCCAGGGCGGTGCCGATCGGGCGGCGGATGAAGGGGCCGGACAGGTTCATCGTGCAGCCCCCCGAAGGTGCGGGGCCAGGGTCATGCCTGCGGCTCCTGCACCGTGCCATCGCGCAGCGCACGCTGTTCACGGCGACGGGCGAGCCATTCCGAGAAGCGTTCCATGTACAGGTAGATCACCGGCGTGGTGTACAGGGTTACCAGCTGCGACAGCAGCAGGCCGCCGACGATGGCGATGCCCAGCGGCCGACGCAGTTCCGAGCCGATGCCGGTGCCCAGCGCCAGCGGCAACGCGCCAAGCATGGCTGCAGCGGTGGTCATCATGATCGGGCGGAAGCGCAGCAGGCAGGCGCGGCGGATGGCTTCGCGCGCGTTGGCGCCGGTGCGCCGCGCCTCGATGGCGAAGTCGACCATCATGATGCCGTTCTTCTTGACGATGCCGATCAGCAGCACGATGCCGACGATGCCGTCCACCGACAGGCTCAGGCCACAGACCATCAATGCCAGCAGCGCGCCGACGCCGGCCGGCGGCAGGGTCGAGATGATCGTGATCGGGTGGATGTAGCTCTCGTACAGCACGCCCAGCACGATGTAGATCACCACCAGCGAGGCCAGCAGCAGCCACACCACGTCGGTCTGGCTGCCGGTGAATTCAGCGGCCTTGCCGATGAACTGCGCATGCACGTGCGCCGGCATGTCCAGGCTGGCCTTGGTCTCTTCGATGGCCTTGACCGCAGCGGACAGCGAATAGCCAGCCGCGACGTTGAAGGAAACCGTCACCGCAGGAAGCTGCTGCTGGTGGCTGACCAGCAGCGGCGCGCTGGAGACCTTCGCCTCGGCCAGCGCCGACAACGGGATGATGCCGCCCGCACCGACGGTGATGCCGGTGTTCTGCGCACCGATACCGGTGGCGGTCGACGAGTTGGACGAGGTGACCTGGCCGAAGCTGGTCGCGTTGGTGCCGGTGAGGGCGCCGGCGCCGTTGGAGGCGACCGCCAGCTGTTCCATCAGCGCGGTGCTGGTGCGGAACTGCGGCGCCACTTCCAGCACCACCCGGTACTGGTTGAGCTCGGTGAAGATGGTCGAGATCTGGCGCTGGCCGAACGCATCGTAGAGGGTGTCGTCGATGGTCTGCATCGGCACGCCCAGCACGCTGGCCTTGTCGCGGTCGATGTTCAGTTCCAGTGCGCGGCCCTGGTTGGACAGGTTGTTGTCGACGTCGGCCAGTTCCGGGCGCTGGCGCAGCGCCTGGGTCAGGCGGTTGGCCTGCAGCGCGACTTCCGCGCTGTCCACGTCCGACAGCGAGTACTGGTACTCGGTGGCGGCCACGCGGGTGTCCAGGGTCACGTCCTGTACCGGCTTCAGGTACAGCGCCACGCCGGGAATACCGGCGACGGATTTCTGCAGGCGCGGCAGGATGTCTTCCAGCCCATCACGTTCGCCGCGCTCTTTCAGCACGATCGACAGCTGGCCCTGGTTGAGCGTGGGGTTCATGCTGCCGGCACCGATGAAGGCCGATACGCCGGTCACGTCCGGATCCCTGCGCAGCGCTTCGGCCACCTGCTGGGTGCGTTGCTCCATCTGCGGGAAGGCGATGTTCTGGTCGGCCTGGACCACGGCGGTGATCAGGCCGGTGTCCTGTTCGGGCAGCAGGCCCTTGGGAATCAGCACGTACAGCAGCACGGTCAGTACCAGCGCGGCAGCGGCCACGGCCAGGGTGAGCGGCTGGTGTTCCAGCACCCAGTCCAGGCTGCGCTCATACAGGCCGACGGTGCGCGTCCACAGGTTCTGCTTGCCGGCCGCGGCCGCACGTTCGTGCGCGTCTTCGCCCTCGGGCAGCGCATCGGGCTTGAGCAGGTAGGCGCACATCATCGGGGTGAGCGTCAGCGAGATCAGCATCGACAGCACCACGGCGATGCTCAGCACCCAGGCGAACTCGTGGAACAGGCGGCCGGTGACGCCGGGCATCAGCAGCAGCGGCAGGAACACCGCCACCAGTGAAACCGTCAGCGACAGCACGGTGAAGCCGATCTGGCGCGCACCGATCTCGGCCGCCTCCTTGCCGCTCTTGCCTTGTTCGATGTAGCGCACGATGTTCTCGATCATCACGATCGCATCGTCGACCACGAAGCCGGTGGCCACCACCAGCGCCATCAGCGAGAGGTTGTCCAGCGACATGCCGGTGAAGGCCATCACCGCGAAGGTGCCGGCCAGCGACAACGGCACTGCCACCGAGGGAATGATGGTGGCCCAGAACCGGCGCAGGAACACGAAGATCACCGCCACCACCAGGCCGATCGTCAGGATCAGGGTGAACTGCACTTCATGCACCGAGGCGCGGATGGTTTCGGTACGGTCGGAGAACACCTCCAGGTGCACGTCGGCCGGCAGTACGCCCTGCAGCTGCGGCAGCAGCGCGCGGATGCGCTCGACGGTCTGCACGATGTTGGCGCCCGGCTGCCGGCGCACTTCCAGCAGCACGGCCGGCTTGCCGTCGGCCCATGCCGCCAGCTGGTCGTTCTCCACGCCATCGATCACTTCGGCCACGTCGGACAGCCGCACCGGGCGGCCGTTCTTGTAGCTGATGATGGTGTCGCGGTACTCGGCGGCGCTGGCCAGCTGGYCGTTGGTGCCGATGCTGTAGGACTGGGTCTTGCCGTTCAGCGAGCCCTTCGGCGCATTGACGTTGGCCTGGGTGAGCGCGCTGCGCAGCTCTTCCAGGGTCAAGCCCATGTTGGACAGCTGCGCCGGATTGACCTGGATGCGCACGGCCGGACGCACGTTGCCGGCGATCGACACCAGGCCCACGCCCTGCACCTGCGACAGGCGCTGGGCGAGGATCGAGTCAGCGTAGTTGTTGACGTCGCGCAGCGGCCGCGTATCGGAGGTCAGCTTGAGGGTGACGATGGCCGCGTCGGCCGGGTTCACCCGGTTGTAGACCGGCTGGTACGGCAGCGACGAGGGCAGGGTGGCCTGGCGGATCGCCGCCTGCACGTCCTGTGCGGCGATGTCGATGTCGCGGTCCATCGAGAACTGCAGGATGATCGTCGACAACCCCGCCGAGGAATCGGAGGTCATCAGTTCCAGCCCGGAGATCTGCCCGAACTGGCGCTCCAGCGGCGTGGTCACCAGCGAGGCCATGGTGGTGGCGTTGGCACCGGGGTACTGCGTGGTCACCACCAGGCTGGGCGCATCGATTTCCGGCAGCGCCGACACCGGCAGCTTGCGGTAACCGAGGATGCCCAGCAGCAACAAGCCCGCCATCAACAGCGAGGTGGCAATCGGGCGGCGGATGAAGATCGTCGAAAAGCCCACGGACTGATCCTTGCTGGCACTTCAATGGCAGCGCCGGCGGGATCGCCGGCGCGGGGAAGAGCAGGGGCCTGCGCTCAGCGCGGGCCACCGCCGCGGCGGCCGCCGCCACTCTTCTGTTCGGCGGCCTTCAGTTCGGCCTCGGTCGGTGCGGCCGGGGTTTCACCCGGCTTCAGCGCGGTCACCTTGCTGCCCGGCTTCAGGCGGAACTGGCCTTCGCTGACCACGCGCTCGCCGCCTTTCAGGCCTTCGGCGATCTGCACCTGGCTGTCGCCCACTTCCACGCCACTGCGCACGGTCTGCATCTTCACCGTGTTGTCGCCCTGCACGACGTAGACGTACTCGCCGTCCGGGCCACGCAGCACTGCCTGGGTCGGGATCACCACGCCGCCGCCGATGGTGCGCAGCTGCATGCGCACATTGACGAACTGGCCCGGCCACAGGCCGTTGTCGGTGTTGTCGAACACCGCGCGTGCCTTGAAGGTGCCGCTGTCGGCGCTGATCAGGTTGTCGACCACGTCCAGCTTGCCGTCGCCGCTGAGCACGTGCGAATCRGCGCGGTCCAGCGCTGCGACCGGCACGCTGCCGGCGGCCTGCGCCTGGCGCACGTCGCCGAGCTGGCGTTCGGGCAGGTTGAACAGCACGTGGATCGGATGGATCTGGGTCAGGGTGACCAGTGCGGTACCGGCGTTGACCACGTTGCCGGCGTCGACCGCGCGGATGCCGGCGATACCGGTGATCGGCGCGGTGACCCGGGTGTACTGCAGCTGCACCTGCGCCGAACGCATGCTGGCTTCATTGGCCGCCACTGCGCTTTCGTACTGTGCCACCTGGTTTCGTTGTGTATCCAGATCGGTCTTGGCCACGAACTGGCGGTACTCCGGCGCGTTCGAGCGCTGGTAGTTCGAACGTGCGGTGGCCAGCAGGGCTTCGTTCTGGCGCTTGGATGCAACGGCCTGGTCATAGCTGGCCTGGGCGGTGCGCGGGTCGATCACCGCCAGCACGTCGCCCTTCTTCACTTCCTGGCCTTCGCGGAAATTGAGGCTCATCAGCTGGCCGCCCACCTGCGGGCTGACCGTCACGGTGTTCATCGCGGTCACCGTGCCCAGTGCGCTGGCATACACCGGCACGTCCTGGCGCGCGGCATCGACCACGGTCACCGGCACCGGGCCGGCATCGGGATCTTCACCCCCCTGGCCGGCGCCTGCCTGCTGCCCGGCAGCCTTGTCCTTGCCGCCACCGAGTACGCGCAGGCCGACCACGGCCAGCACCAGCACCGCCACGACCAGCAGCACGATCTTCCAAACACGTGACATTCAAGACTCCAAGAGGGCTGGACGGGGTGGGCACCCCGGGTGGCAATGCGCAAAGCATACCTGTGGCCCACCGGGTTTCCTGCATGACGGATGGGACGGGCGCTCAGACAGATGGACGACGCTGGAGGTTCCCGTAACGGCAAGGTTGCCCTACATTCAGGTGCAGACCCCTTCCGTGGAGATCGAGATGCGCCGTTCGTTGCTGCTGTCCGCCCTGCTGCTGGCCCTGCCGGCCCTTGCCCACGCCGAGGACGCGCAGCGCCCGGAAGTGACCGCTGCCGCGCAGCGCCTGCAGGCCAAGGTGGTTGAATGGCGCCGCGATTTCCACCAGCACCCGGAACTGTCCAACCGCGAGGAGCGCACCTCCGCCGAGGTCGCCAAGCGCCTGCGCGCGATGGGCCTGAAGCCGAAGACCGGCATTGCCCACCACGGCGTGGTGGCGATCATCGAAGGCGGCAAGCCGGGCCCGAAGATCGCCCTGCGCGCGGACATGGACGCACTGCCGGTGACCGAGCAGACCGGCCTGCCATTCGCCTCCAAGGCCACCGCGCAGTACCGCGGGCAGACCGTGGGCGTGATGCACGCCTGTGGCCATGACGCGCACACTGCCACCCTGCTGGGCGTGGCCGAAGCGCTGGTGGCGATGAAGAAGGACCTGCCGGGCCAGGTGATGCTGATCTTCCAGCCGTCCGAAGAAGGTGCGCCGCCACCGGAAGAGGGCGGTGCGGCGCTGATGCTGAAGGAAGGTCTGTTTGCCGACTTCAAGCCCGAGGCGGTGTTCGGCCTGCATGTGTTCTCCAGCGTGCAGGCAGGGCAGATCGCGGTGCGCGGTGGCCCGCTGATGGCCGCGTCCGATCGTTTCGGCATCAAGGTGATCGGCCGCCAGACCCATGGCTCGGCACCGTGGAACGGCGTGGATCCGATCGTGGCCACTGCTGATCTGATCGGCACCGCACAGACCATCGTCAGCCGCCGCGCCAACCTGTCCAAGCAGCCGGCGGTGCTGACCTTCGGCGCGATCAACGGCGGCATCCGCTACAACATCATTCCCGATGAAGTGGAGATGGTCGGCACCATCCGCACCTTCGACGAAGGCATGCGCCAGCAGATCTTCGCCGATCTGCGCAACGTGGCCGACCACACCGCTGCCGCGCATGGGGCCAAGGCGGTGACCGACATCTACGAATCGGAAGGCAACCCGGCCACGGTGAACGACCCGGCGCTGACCGCGAAGATGCTGCCGAGCCTGCAGGCGGTGGTGGGCAAGGACAACGTGTACGAGCCGCCGCTGCAGATGGGCGCGGAGGATTTCTCGCTGTACGCCAAGGAAGTGCCGGGCATGTTCTTCTTCGTCGGTTCCACCAGCGTGGGCATCGACCCGGCGACGGCGCCGGCCAACCATTCGCCGAAGTTCCTGTTGGATGAGAAGGCGCTGGATGTCGGATTCCGTGCGCTGCTGCAGGTGAGCCTGGATTATCTGCATGGTGCGGGCACCCCGGCGGGTTGAGGGTTTCGGGCAGGGCTGCGCCCTGCACCCGCCGAAGCGGTAGTGCCGGCCGCTGGCCGGCAACAGCAACAGCAACAGCAACAGCAGAAGCGGGCTATCCGTGGGATGGCGGGGTGGGTCCGGTTGCGGGGGACGCCGTAAACCCGTCCATGGGGG
>NZ_JBFTOJ010000205.1:0-6397 GCF_056397905.1 Stenotrophomonas sp. 05L414_2 | reverse complement strand
TGGCCAAGGCRCTGAASGTSGTSGGCCTGATGAACACCCAGTTCGCGATCCAGACCGATGAGGAAGGCAACGACRYSATCTTCCTGCTGGAAGTGAATCCGCGTGCCTCGCGCACCGTGCCCTTCGTGTCCAAGGCCACCGGCATGCCGCTGGCCAAGATCGCGGCCCGCTGCATGGCCGGCAAGACCCTGGAAGAGCAGGGCGCCACCAAGGAAATCGTGCCGGACTACTACTCGGTGAAGGAAGCGATCTTCCCGTTCGCCAAGTTCCAGGGCGTCGACCCGATCCTCGGGCCGGAGATGCGCTCCACCGGTGAGGTGATGGGCGTGGGCCGCAGCTTCAACGCCGCCTTCGCGCGCGCGCAGGAAGCCGGTGGCATCAAGGCGCCGCCAGTGGGCAAGGCGTTCGTGTCGGTGCGCGACCCGGACAAGAAGCGCGTGCTGCCGGTGGCCAAGGCCCTGCTGGCGCGTGGCTACAGCCTGGTTGCCACCCGTGGCACCGCAGCGTGGCTGCAGCAGCACGGCATGGACTGCGAGATCATCAACAAGGTGGTCGAGGGTCGCCCGCACATCGTCGATTCGATCAAGAACGGCGAGATCGTCTATATCGTCAACACGACCGAAGGCCGTGCCGCGATCAACGACTCGTTCTCGATCCGTCGCGAGGCACTGCAGCACCGTGTCACCTATTCGACCACCATTGCCGGTGCCAAGGCGCTGGTGGATTCACTGGAATTCCGCGGTACCGGCCCGGTCTGGTCGCTGCAGGAACTGCACAAGGAGTTGAACGCATGAGAGCACCCATCACGATGAAGGGCGCGCAGCGTCTGCGCGACGAACTGGATCACCTGAAGTCGGTCAAGCGTCCGAAGGTGATCGCCGCGATCGCCGAAGCGCGCGAGCACGGCGACCTGAAGGAGAACGCCGAGTACCACGCCGCGCGCGAGGAACAGGGCTTCATCGAAGGCCGCATCAAGCAGCTGGAAGGCGAGCTGTCGCACGCCGAGATCATCGACGTGAGCAAGCTCAATGCAGGCTCCAAGGTGGTATTCGGGGCCAGCGTGATCCTGGCCGACGTGGAATCGGACGAAGAGAAGAAGTACCAGATCGTTGGTGATCTGGAAGCGGACATCAAACTCGGCCTGATCGCGATTTCCTCGCCGGTCGCCCGCGCGATGATCGGCAAGCTGGAAGGTGATTCGATCGTGATCGATGCGCCGGCCGGCCAGCGCGAGTACGAGATCGTCAGCGTCAGCTACCAGGACTGATCCGTGGCGACGGCAACCCTGCTGTTGCCGGCACGCAGCCGCTTTGCGGTGGCTGCATTGCCGGATGACGTGGCGCGCGCCCTGGGCCGCGCCACCACCTCGCAGGGCGACGCCGGCGAACGCGCGCAGCTGCTGCGCCACTTCACGGTGGCCGCGCCGCACTGGCCGGTGGCCGCATTGACCCGCCAGCGTGACGTCGGTGATGCCGCCGGCGCCTGCTGGCTGCGTGCCGATCCGGCCTGCATGGTGCCGGACATGCATGGCGCGCGGATGATGGGCCACGGCGAAACGCTGCGGCCCAGCCTGGCCGATACGCTGGCGTTGCTGCCCGTGCTGCAGCCGCTGTTTGCGGATGCAGGCTTCGTGCTGGATGCACCCGATCCGTCACGCTGGTACCTGCGCCTGCCCATCGGTACTGAACTGCCGGAGTTCGACAGCCCCGACGAGGTGCTGGGTGATGACCTGTTCTCGCACCTGCCGCCGGGCGAGGCGGGCCGTCGCTGGCGCGCACTGATGACCGAAGCGCAGGTGCTGCTGCACACCCACTCGTGGAACCAGCAGCGCGCCGCGCAGGGCCAGCAGCCGATCAATTCGCTGTGGTTCTGGGGTGGTGGCGTGATGCCGGTATCGGTGGCCACGCCGCACGCGCAGGTGCGCAGCCGCGATGCGCTGCTGCAGGGCCTGGCCCAGGCCGCAGGTGTCGCGGTGGATGGCGAGCAGTCGGTCGATGCACTGGTCGACCTGCGCCAGCTGCGCTCGCTGCAGCAGCTGGGCAACGATGCAATCCGGCCGCTGCTGGCCGCGCTCAAGCGTGGCGAGCTGCAGCGCCTGGTGCTGGATTTCGAGGACGGCCTGCAGTTCCAGCTGGATCGCGGCCAGCGCTGGCAGTTCTGGAAGAAGCCACGGCAGCTTCACGACGCCTGACGGGGTGGTAGCGCCGGGCCATGCCCGGCGGATGCCCTAGCGCGATTCCGTAACGTAGGTCGGCAGTTGCCAGTGGCGCTGACCGGCGCCCAGGCAGTGCCGGCCGACGAAGGTTGCCGCCAGCACCAGGCGGGCTCCATCCCAGGCCCAATGCCGGTCTATCCCGCAGCGGTCCGTAGCGCTTGCAAAGCCTTCTTCAAGGAACACGGCATGCGGGTAGAGCGGGAACAGCGTGGATGCAGTGATCAGCACGGGCGCAAAGGGCGTTCGGTCGCGGATCACCCAGCTGCCGGCTGGCCGGATGTAGCGGCCGGTCGTGCAGTTCAACATCGCCAGCACATGCGTTGCATCGATCCGCTCGATGCGCAGGTAGCGGGAAGAGGCTGCAGCGCAACCCGCGCCGGCCTCGGCGCGCGGTAGCAGCGCTTGCAGTAGATCGGCACGTTCGGCCAGCGCGGCATCCTCGTCGTGGGCTTCAACCAGCAGCGGTGGCGGCACCAGGCGAGGTGCCACCCGTGCGGCCGGCACGTGCGATTCCGGCCGCAAACCCTTGCCCACCAACGCCCCTGGGGTGTGCAAGCGGCCCTGTGCCTCGTCCATCTTCAGCAGCAGTGCGGCATTACCGCTCTCTGCCAATGGCCATGTCTGGCCCGCCGTGTCGGTCATCCTGACCGGCCGCCCGCGCCCCAGTGCATCCAGCAGCGCCTGCGCATGTGGCGGTGCCAGAGCCAGGCCGGCCTCAAGCGCATCCACCGGGCCGATATCACCCAGGTCCGCGCCATCCACATGCAGCCGCAGCCGGCCCTCTGGATGCACCCGCGGGCTGCGGGGCGCGCCGTCACTGCCATCAGCCAGCGACAATCGCGCCGTCACGGGGGTGTCTGGTCCAGCGGCACGCTCGATGAGCACGCCCAGCATCAACGCGGCCGGTGGGCCGAACGCCACCATCCGGCAGGTGCCTGTGTTGTCGCACGCCAGGTGTCCGTTCTGTTCAAGGAACGTGAACTGCGCGGGCGTGCCGGCGAAGCTGACAGGTGCCAGCGTCAGTGACGCCAGCGCCAGTAGAGGAAATCGAAGCGTAGTCATGTTCCAGGCTTCCGGGTCAGCGGACCGTGCTGACAAGCGTCGGCAGCGTCCAGTGCCCGCCCGCCACGCCACGACACAGGCCGGTACTGAATGCACTGCTTGGCTGGAATCTGCGGCCATCCCAGGCCCAGTCCCAGCCAGAAACGCAGTCGCCGATGCCGCGGCCCTTGTAGCGCGCGTACAACGTGCGATCGGAGCGCGAGAAGCCTTCTGCCTCCAGCGTGACCGTCTCAGGTGCGAACGGCGGCTGATCGCGCGCGATCCAGAAGCCATTGCTGTAGTTGTACGCGCCCATCTGGCACAGCGCCTGCACCAGTACATGATGCTCGTCGAGCCGCTCGATCACCATGTCCGGCGTCCCCTTGTACTCGATCAGGCGCGGACAGTCGTCGTTGTCGCCGAGCGTGGCAATCAGCGCGTCGCGCAGCGCTTCGCTGCTGCCCAGCTCGCTATCGCCGGGGCGGCCGGCCGCCAGCGCGCCGCGCACGATCACCGGCTTGGCCACTGCGGCGGGCACGCTCGCTTCGGCACGCGTGCCGCGGCGTACCAGCGCACCGGGCGTGCCCACGCGCCCTTGGACCTCGTCCATTTTCAGCAGCACCGCGGCGGCACCACGATCGGAAATCGGCCAGCGCGTGCCCCTGCTGTCGATCACCTCGATACGGGCCTGGCCGGGCAGGGCGGCCAGCAGGCCTTCTACCTGCGCCGGCCGCAGCATCACTGCCTCGTCGGCCCCGGTGTCCTGCACTGGGCCCAGATCACGGCCGTTCACGTGCAGGCGCATTGAACCTTCAGGCACTGCACTTTCGCCATCCTCACCGACCCGCAGCCGCGCCTTCACTGCCGTCCCGGGGCCGCCGGCACGTTCCAGCATCAGGCCCAGCAGGCTGTCCGCCTTTTCAGGGCTGTAGCCGGCTGCACGGCAGGTGCCGGTGTTGTCGCAGGCCAGGAACCAGTCGTGGTGTACGAACTCGATACCGGGGGTTGGCGGCGTGTTTGCGGCCTGGGAAGCAAGTGGCAGCAGGAGGCTGGCAAGCAGTACGGACAGCAGGCGGTACATGGCGAATTCCGTTTCAGAAGCGAACAAGCATGGGCGATCGCCACGCTTGCGCCAAGCCCGGAAGAGCCTGGCGAGCCGAGCGGGGTATCATGCGCGGGTCTTCCGCAACCCGGCGATGCCGATGTCCCTTGCCGCCGATGCTGTGCTGCCGTCTTCCGATACGCCGATGATCCGCCGTCGCGATGCGGCCGTGCCCGGTAGCTGGCCGGAGGGCACGCTGCCCCTGCTGGCCCGCCTGTATGCCGCACGTGGTGCGCACACGCCGGAGCTGGCCCTGCCCAAGCTCGGCAACCTGCATGCGCCGGAACTGCTGACCGGCATCGACGCAGCAGTGGACCTGCTGGTGCAAGCCATCGCCGCCGACAAGCGCATCCTGGTAGTCGGTGATTTCGACTGCGACGGCGCCACCGCCTGCGCGGTCGGTGTGCGTGGGCTGCGCATGCTCGGCGCGCAGCACGTCTTCCACGCAGTGCCCAACCGCATGGTGCACGGCTATGGTCTGTCGCCGTCTCTGGTGGACGAGCTGGCTGCGCTGCAGCCGGATCTGCTGGTCACCGTCGATCACGGCATTGCCTGCCATGCCGGCGTGACCGCGGCCAAGGCGCGTGGCTGGCAGGTGCTGGTGACCGATCACCATCTGCCCGGTCCACAGCTGCCACCGGCCGATGTCATCGTCGACCCCAACCTCGACGGCGACGCCTTCCCCAGCAAGGCGCTGGCCGGTGTCGGCGTGATCTTCTACGTGCTGATGGCGCTGCGCCGGCAGATGCGCGAAGCGGGGGTATTTGCCGATGGCAAAGGGCCGGACCTGACCACGCTGCTGGACCTGGTGGCGGTGGGCACAGTGGCCGACCTGGTGGTGCTCGATGCCAACAATCGCGCCCTGGTCAGTGCAGGATTGCGCAGGCTGCGCAATGGCCAGGGCTGCGTCGGCCTGAAGGCATTGATCGAGGCCAGCGGCCGCGATGCCGCACGCCTGACCGCCACCGACATCGGCTTCGGGCTCGGCCCGCGCTTGAACGCGGCCGGTCGGTTGGAAGACATGGCATTGGGTATCGCCCTGCTGCTCACCGAAGATCCGCGGCAGGCCCGCGACATCGCGCAGACGCTGGAACAGATCAACGCCGAGCGGCGTGCGGTCCAGCAGTCGATGACCGATGACGCCGAAC
Source organism: Stenotrophomonas sp. 05L414_2 (assembly GCF_056397905.1). Lineage (NCBI taxonomy): Bacteria > Pseudomonadati > Pseudomonadota > Gammaproteobacteria > Lysobacterales > Lysobacteraceae > Stenotrophomonas > Stenotrophomonas sp. 05L414_2. The sequence continues at coordinate 891 of NZ_JBFTOJ010000205.1, read as the reverse complement.
ACGCGCTGTCGCGGGTGGTGCTCGATACCGCAGGGCAGCGCCCGGTGGCGGCCTGCCTGTTCGATGCTGATTGGCACCCCGGCGTGGTTGGCCTGGTTGCTTCGAAGATGAAGGATCGCCTGCATCGGCCGGTGATCGCGTTCGCGCCGGCCGAGCCGGGCGCCGACACCCTGCGCGGCTCGGCGCGTTCGATCGCCGGCCTGCATATCCGTGATGCGCTGGCGCTGGTCGATGCGCGCCATCCCGGCTTGATCGAGCGCTTCGGCGGTCACGCGATGGCCGCCGGGTTGAGCATGCGTCTGGATCATCTGGCTGCCTTCGAAGCCGCGTTCGTCGCCACCGTGCTGGAAATGCTCGACCCGGCTGCACTGCAGCAGCAGGTGCTCAGCGACGGCGAACTGGCCGCGGACGAACTCGATCATCGCCATGCCGATGCGCTGCGTTTGGCGGGTCCATGGGGGCAGGGCTTTCCCGAGCCGCTGTTCGATGGCCACTTCGAAGTGGCCAACTGGCGCGTGCTGAAGGAGCGTCATCTGAAGCTGGAACTGCGCCTGCCCGGCGTACCCGGCACGATCAACGCGATCCATTTCGGCGGCTGGCACGGCAATGCGCCCGGTCGCCACGTGCATCTCGCCTACCGGCTCGCCTGCGATGACTATCGTGGCGGCGCCGCCATCCAGCTGATCGTCGAGCACTGCCTGCCGGCGTAGTCCATGCCGGGCATGGCCCGGCGCTACCGCTTCGGAAGGGTCAGCGTACGTCGGTCACCCGCGTCGGCAGTTCCCATGTACCCCCGGGAACGCCGCGACACAGGCCGCCACTGATCGCCGAGGTCGCGACGAAGCGGGTGCCATCCCAGGTCCACGTTTCATCCGACACGCAGTCGGCCAG
>NZ_JBFTOJ010000204.1:0-16675 GCF_056397905.1 Stenotrophomonas sp. 05L414_2 | reverse complement strand
GCCCAACCCATGATTCACAAACCGGCCACCCACGAGGGGCTGCGCCGTTCGCTGCAAACTACGCCGAAGGCGACGGCTTCTGCTTCAGCAGGCTCAACGCCAGTCCACCCACAACCAGCACGCCCAGCCCCAGCAACGCCCACAGCAACCACGCCTTCCAGTCGTGCTGCGGCTTCAGCGCTGCGTCACCGGCGAGCGTCTCCGGACTGCCCTCCAAGCGTGCCAGCGTCGGCTGCCACGACGGATCATTGCGCTGCCGCAGTTCCTCGATCAGCACCGTGATCGGCGCCTCCGCGCGGCGCGCGGTCGTACTGCCCACGGCCAGCGCGTAGGGCGCTGCGCCCTGGCTGAGGAACACCATCACCTCCGGTTGATAGCCCAGGCGCAGGGTCGGGGCGCTGGTGGTCTCCACCGGGCTCGCGACCAGCTTCCAGTAACGGTCGCGGTACATGCCGCCCAACGGCTGTGCCGCCGATTGCTGGCGCTGGCCCGGTGCCCCCTGCTGCAGCTGATAGGCGATCCAGGGCGCGCTGCGGCGCTGCCATTCGGCGCTTTCGTCGTCGCGGCTGAACAGGGTCCACTGCACCAGGCTGTTGTCGGTGCTGGCCACGTCGGCGCGGGTCACCGGGAATCGACCATCCAGTTCAAAGGTGAATTCCCCCTTGCCCTGCGCGGTCGGTGTCAGCGACAGCCACTCCCAGGGCACCGTTGCCGGTGCCGGCGGCAGTTCGGCCAATACACTGCGCAGCTCTGGCAGGCGCGCCTCGCCCTGCGGCAGGATCCGCAGGTAGCGCACATTGCTGTCGACCTGCAGGCGTCGCTGCAGCAGGCGCTTGCCCGCACGCTGCAGGTCCACCAGGGGGACATCACGGGCGATCGACTGCCAGCGCTGCAGATCATCGCTGGCGTCAAGCTGTACCTGCGCCTGCAGCGGCTGGCCACTTTCGGCCCAGTCCAGCACCAGCGCTGCCAGCGGCTGCTGGCCGAGCACGCTGGCATCGATCAACCAGCCGCCCTGCCCGTTCGCCACCGCACCACCACCAAGCCTGGCCTCGACCCGGCGCACACGGCCGTCGGTATCGCGCTCGGTCAGCAGCTGCAGGTCGTTGCGCTGGGCCTCGGCCAGTGGTGGCAGCGCGAACCACGGCAGTTCGCGCTGCACCGGCGGCTGCGCCAACGGCTGGTCCGGCGCCAGCAGCGCCGATGGCAATGCCTGGCCGGCAGCGTTGAACACCTGCAGATCGCCCAGATCAGCGGCGCCTGCGCGGCGGTAGATCGCCGGCTCCAGCACCACACGATAGGCACCGGACTGCGCGCTGGACAGGCTCAGCGGCCACTGTTCGGCGTACTGCGCGCGGTAGTCCGTGGCCTGCGCGGCAACCGCACCGGCCACGCCGAACAAGACCGGCAGCAACGCTCGGCTCCACTTCCTCATTGGTTTTCCTCCACGGTTGGCGGCGCGCTCGGCGGCGCGGGCGCCAGGTAGCCCACCACGGTGCACAGCAGGCCGTAGGCGATGAACGATGCGATTCCCAGCAGGTTGCCCAGATGCTGGCGGTCGATCAGCACCAGCTTGGCCAGCACCACGGCCATCAACACGGCACCAACCATCCACAGCACACGCTGGCCGCGACGCGAGCCCCACACCCAGGCGATCACGCCGAGTACGCTCCACAACACGGTCAGGCTGGTCTGGGCCAGGCTGAAGCGGGCCATCGTCGGATCCCAGACCACACCGCCCCAATGATGCACGCCATGCAGCACGGTGCTGGTCAACGCGATGAAACCGGCCACGGCCAGCACCGGCACACGCAACCGCTGCAGCTGCGCTGGTCCCTGCGGGTCATACAGCCAGCGCGCGATCAGCAGCAGGCTGACCCACTGTGCCAGTTCGGCAGGATTGAGCAGCGGCAACCACGGCAACGGCGTGGCGTCGCCCGCCAGGGTCAGGCCGAACAACCAGGCCAGCGCCAGCAGCGCGAAAATCACACACTGCAGCGGCAGGCGCACCGGGTCAAACGCAGCACCCAGCGGCCAGCGCAGCACGTTCCAGCGCCACAGCGACAGCGCCGCCAGCAGCAGCCACGGCAACGTGACCAGCAATGCCGTCCAACCCTGCGCCAGGCGCGCGTCGCCGCCACCCCACAGGGCCAGCAGCGAAAGCAGCGACGGCCACAGCAGCCACCACAGGAACTGCGCGATACGGGCCACGCCGCCGCTGCCCTGGCGCAGGCACAGCAGGCTGCGCACGCCAAGCACGGCGAACACTGCCCATGCCAATGCGCCATAGCCGGCAAACGGCTGCTGGTGGGCATCGCTCTGCAGCAGGGCCAGCGGGAAGCCGGCGGCCAGCATCGCCAACGCGGTCACGCCCAGCGCACGTGCCGGCATGCGGCGTTGCACCTCCGAGGCCAGCCAGGCGGTAACGGCGGCCAGCACCAACACCGCGTCGGCCTGCGCCGAATGCTGGAAAAAGCGGCCGATTTCATGCACCAGACCGCCCAACCACCACAGCAGGCCCCACAGGTAGTACGCCAGGGCGATGTCATGGCGCTGCCTGCGCTGATAGCTCCACGCCGCCGCGAAACCCGCCACGGCCAGCAGCAGTGCGCCGATCGCGGTCGGGTTGAGCAGGAAACGCTGGTCCTGGTGCCAATGGTCGGCCCCCACCACGAACGCGAATGCGGCGGCGAGCTGCAGCAGCGCACCGGTCACCTGCGGCAACCAGCGCTTCTGGCGCAACCCCAGCCACGCCAGGCCGGCACCTTCCAGCGCGAACACCGCACCGGTGGCCCGCGCCGACAATGCCAGCGGCACCGCCAGCGTCGCAAAGCCCACCGCCAGTACTGCATGCGACTGCGCCAGCACCGTATACGACGCGCGTGCGATCAGGGCCCGTGCCAGCAGCGCATAGATCGCTGCCAGGCCCAGCGCGCACAGGGCCAGCGTCATCGGTTGTTCGTGCAGCATGCCGGCCTGCAACGAGAAGGCGRTCAGCGGCGTGCCGAACACCAGGCTGCCGTCGACCAGATCGCGACGCCCGGCCGGCTGCCGGCGCGCATACAACAACGGAATCAGCAGATAGAAGGCGAAGAACAGCAGCAGGAACGGTTCGGTACTGGCGAACTTGGCCGCGTCGTACTGCAGCACGCCCCAGAAGGTGCCGATGCCGAAGGTGAACGCGAAACCCAGCAGGTTCAGCACACGCCACGGGCGATACCAGGCAATGGCGAAAATGCCCGCGTTGAGCACGGCGTAGTAGCTGAACAGCCCGACGTGGTTGCCACTGCCGGTGGACAGCCACAGCGGCGCCATGAAGCCGGCCAGGATGCCCAGCACTGCCAACGTGCGCGAGTTCTGCACGACCGCCAGCACGCACAGCCCCGCCACCAGCGCGATCGAGCTGGCAAAGGCGAAGCCGGGCGCGAGCAGATCGAAACGCTTGAAGGCAGCGAAGATGGTCAGCAGCAGTACGCCGATGGCGCCCCCCTGCAGGGCCAGCGCGAACATCCGCCGGCGTTCGCGCTGGTGCCAGCCGAAGGCCAGCAGGCCCAGCGCACCGACGGTGATGCCCGCCAGCCGCAGCTCGACCGGCACCACCAGCCAGCCCTGGTCGCTGACGTACTTGAGCAGCGCAGCAACGCCGGCCAACAGCACCAGCATGCCAATCTTCACCGGCACATTGCCCTGGGTGAACCAGTGTTTGACCGCACCGATCGCGCGCTCGACCAGGTTCGGCAGGGCTGGTTCCGCTGGCAAGGGCGGCAATGTGGGCTCAGGTGGCAACGGCGGTGGCGGCGACGGACGCGCGGGTTGGGCCGGTGGCGGCAGCTCCTCGCGGGCGGCAACCGGAGGCGGGGCCGTGGCCGCCGTGGGCCGCAGGAACGAGGGCTCGCTGCCGGGTTCACGTGTTGCCGCAGGCGCGCGCGGCGGCGCGGCCACTGCCGTGGGCGCACGGCCAAGCGTCTCTGCCGAAGTGGGCGCGGCCTGCACGCTCTGTGCGGCCTCCAGCGCGGCGACCCGCCGGCGCAGGCCGGCAATCATCACCAGCGCCACCACCAGCAGCAGCGGTATCGCCAGCAGGACCAGTACTGCCAGGACCAAGAGTGCTTCCATTCCTCGCCTTCCAATGCGATCCCGCGCCACGATGGCGGCGGTCGACGGGCCCATGCTACGTCAGGCCGGGCCCCTTAAACGACGAACCCCGGCCAGGCCGGGGTTCGCGCGACGATCTTCGCAGGCCTTACTTGGCTGCGACGACCTTGGCCATTTCCAGGCACTTGTTGGAATAGCCCCACTCGTTGTCGTACCACGACACGAGCTTGACGAAGGTGCCGTCCAGCGCGATGCCGGCGTCTGCATCGAACACCGAGGTGTGGGTTTCACCGCGGAAATCGGTGGCCACTACCTTGTCTTCGGTGTAGCCCAGGATGCCCTTCAGCGCGCCTTCGCTCTGTGCCTTCACTTCGGCGCAGATCTCGGCGTAGGTGGCTTCCTTTTCCAGCTCGACCGTCAGGTCGACCACCGACACGTCCGAGGTCGGGACGCGGAAGCTCATGCCGGTCAGCTTCTTGTTCAGTTCCGGGATGACCACGCCGACGGCCTTGGCCGCACCGGTGGAGGACGGAATGATGTTCTCCAGGATGCCGCGGCCGCCGCGCCAGTCCTTGTTGGACGGGCCATCGACGGTCTTCTGCGTGGCGGTGGCCGCATGCACGGTGGTCATCAGGCCGCGCTTGATGCCCCACTTGTCATTGATGACCTTGGCCAGCGGCGCCAGGCAGTTGGTGGTGCACGAGGCGTTGGAGATGATCGCCTGGCCAGCGTAGGTCTTGTCGTTCACGCCGAACACGAACATCGGCGTGTCGTCCTTCGACGGTGCCGACAGGATGACCTTCTTGGCGCCGGCATCGATGTGCTTCTGCGCACTGACCTTGTCCAGGAACAGGCCGGTGGCTTCGAGCACGACGTCAACGCCGACTTCGTCCCACTTCAGGTTGGACGGATCGCGTTCCTGGGTCAGGCGGATCTTCTTGCCGTTGACCAGCAGATCCTTGCCATCGACGGCTACGTCGGCCTTGAAACGGCCGTGCACGGAGTCGTACTTGAGCATGTAGGCCAGGTAATCCGGCTCCAGCAGATCGTTGATGGCCACGATTTCGATGTCGTCGCCGAAGTTCAGCACCGCCGAGCGCAGGACGTTACGCCCGATGCGACCGAAACCGTTGATACCAACCTTGATTGCCATGTTCTCAAGCTCCTGCAGCCGCGACAGGTGCGGCGGGGTGGATAGGGCCCACAAGTCTAGCAGGCCGGCCTTGACCACCGCCGGCCAAGCCCGCCGCCGGGACGGGGGCCGGACAGGATTTGATCCGGATCAAAGCGTTAGCGCGGTGTGAGGCCGAGACTGGCCACATCCACCCAGCAACGAGATCCCCCCCATGCGCAAGACCTCCCCCATGATCGTGGCCAGCCTGGCCGCCGCCCTGTCGTTGGCCGCTGCCCCGGCCATGGCCCAGTCCAAGGGCGACTGGACCCTTTCCGCTGGCGTGCACCAGGTCGCCCCGAAGTCGAACAACGGCTGGCTGGCCGGCGGCACCCTGAAGGTCGACGTCGACAACGACGTCAAGCCGACCATCACCGGTGAGTACTTCATCGCCGACAACCTGGGCATCGAAGTACTGGCGGCGCTGCCGTTCAAGCACGACATCAACATCAACGGCCTGGGCCGCGTGGGCAGCACCAAGCAGCTGCCGCCGGTGGTCACCCTGCAGTACCACTTCAACAGCAARGGCAAGGTGTCGCCGTTCGTGGGCGCCGGCCTGAACTACACGACCTTCTTCAGCGAAGACACCACCGGTGCGCTGGCGGGCAGCAAGCTGAAGCTGCAGGATTCGTGGGGCCTGGCCGCGCATGCGGGCATCGACTTTGCGATTGGCGAGAAGGGCGCCCTGCGCGTGGACATGCGCTGGATCGACATCGACAGCAAGGTGAAGCTGGATGGCGAGAAGATCGGCACGGTCAACATCGATCCGCTGGTCTACGGCGCGTCCTACGTCTTCAAGTTCTAAGGGGTTGATTGGCGGGGGCTGCGCCCCCGCTCCCCCGCTACAGGCAAAACCCTCGCAGCATGTTGCCCCGGTATGTGTGTGCCGGGGCTTTTTTGTTGGTGCAAAGCGCGGATCTGCGTTTGGGTGGGGCAAGTGAGTTGCTCAGGACACGCCGTAAATACGTCCATGTAGGCTCGATCGCCGCATCCATGCGGCGAACGGTCCTGAGCAACCCGGTAGAGCGGGACCGTTGGCGCCATGGATGGCGCCATCGAGCCCCCAAGGATGGGTTTACGGCGTGTCCCGCACTGCCTGCCCCGGCCGCACACACACCGACGACAATGAACGCGCCGCTTTCCATCAACCACCCATCTCCCCCGCTGGCTAGAATGAGCGGATGAAAGCACTGCACTCCCTGTTCCTCGCCGCCGCACTCGCGCCGGCCCTGCTGACCCTGTCCGCACCCGCCCATGCCTGGGGCGCGCAAGGCCACCGCCTGGTCGCCGAAGTCGCCGACAGCCGCCTCAACCCGACCACGCGCGCTGAAGTCCACCGCCTGCTGGCCACCGAACCCGGCGCCACCCTTGCCAGCATCGCGCCCTGGGCCGACCAGCTGCGCGCCAAGGACCCGGGCCTGGGCCGTCGCTCGGCCGGTTGGCACTACGTCAACATCGCCGAAGATGGCTGCCACTACGAGGCGCCGAAGCACTGCAAGAGCGGCAACTGCATCGTCGAAGCGCTGAAGGCGCAGAGCGCGATCCTCGGCGACCGCAGCCTGACCGATGGCGAGCGCCTGCAGGCGCTGAAATTCGTCGTGCATCTGGTCGGTGACATCCACCAGCCGATGCACGCCGGCTACGGCCACGACAAGGGCGGCAACGATTTCCAGCTGCAGTTCGGCAACCGCGGTACCAACCTTCACTCGCTGTGGGACAGCGGCATGCTCAATACCCGCAAGGTCGACGATGCCGGTTACCTGCCGGTGCTGCGCGCACTGCCGGCGCCGAAGCTGGCACGCCAGTCCAACCCGCAGCGCGATCCGGTCAGCTGGGCTGAAGCCAGCTGCCGCATTTCGGTGCAACCTGGCGTTTACCCTGCCTCGCGTAAGATCGGCGACGACTACACCACGCGCTACCGGCCGGTGGCCGAAGCGCAGCTGCGACTGGCCGGTGAAAACCTGGCGCAGTTGCTGAACCGCGTGCTCGCCACACGCTGAGGAGTGCCCGATGTCGGTCCAGGTGCAATCGTTCTTCCACCGTGACAGCAACACCTTCAGCTACCTGGTCAGCGACCCGGCCAGCAGCGAGGCCGCGCTGATCGACCCGGTACTGGATTACGACCCGGATACCGACGCCAGCAGCGAATCGCCGGTGCGGGCGATGCTCGATGCCATCGCGCAACAGCAGCTGCACGTGCGCTGGCTGCTGGAAACCCACGCCCATGCCGACCACGTGTCGGCAGGACGTCGGCTCAAGCAACGGTTCCCGCATGCGACGCTGGCCATCGGCGAAGGCATCCGTGCGGTGCAGGCCACGTTTGCACCGCGCTATGGCCTGCAGCTGCCCGAGGAACATGCCGTCTTCGATCACCTGTTCGCTGATGGCGAGACCTTCGCACTGGGTGAACTGCAGGGGCGCATCATCGCCGTACCCGGCCACACCAGCGACAGCATCGCCTATCTGATCGACGATGCGCTGTTCACCGGCGATTCGTTGTTCATGCCCGATGGCGGCACCGCACGCTGCGATTTCCCCGGCGGCGATGCTGCGCAGCTGTACCGCTCGATCCAGCGCCTGCTGGCCCTGCCCGATGCCACCCGCGTATTCGTCTGCCACGACTACGGCCCGGGCGGACGCGATTTCGCCAACGAAACCACCATTGGTGAACAGCGCGCGCACAACATCCACGTGCATGAGGGCGTGGCCGAGGCGAAGTTCGTCAGCGTGCGCCAGGCGCGTGATGCGACCCTGGCAGAACCGCAGCTGATGCAGCCAGCGGTGAAGGCCAACATCCAGGGCGGCGCGTAGGGCCCGCACGGTCGCCTCATCGCGCCAGCAATGACACCGCGTCATTTACCCTGCGTGCGCACCACATGCTGGCCCTTCACGATCTCGAAGGTGAAGGCATACAGCAGGCTCACCGGCACCGGTTCGACGCGCTCGGCGCCTTGGCAGTCGCCACGGTCGCTCGGCACCTTGCCGGGGGCGAAGTGGCAGACCGCGGCGGGCGAATACTTCCACATCGCCACCGCCTCCTGCGCAGCCTGCAACAGCGGCGCATTCTCGCTCGCCGCGCCTGCCGCGCATTCGCTGCGGTCGACCAGCGCCAGGCTTCGCTCGACAGCGCCTTCGGCATCGATCACCACCTGCAGGCAGATCGTGGTCGGCGCCAGCTCGGTGCGCGGGTCACGATCACCGATCTGCGGATCCGGCGCCGCATACAGCTGCGGCATCCGATAGCCTTCGGTCGCTCCCAGCGTGTACGCCTGCACCTGGCCGCTGCCGCCTTTCCCTTCCGCATGCAGGCGCTGATGGCCGACACTCTCATTGCGGGTATCGACGGTGGTCAACCGTTCCTGGGTGGCGCAGCCTGCCAGCATCCCCACTGCCAACAGCAGCGCGATGCGCATCACCTGGCGGTCTCCGTCACTTCGTCGCTCTCATCCATGGCGAAGGTGATCGGAATGCGTACAGCGCCCGCCACCGGCTTGCCGTTCTTCAGCGCCGGGCGATAGGTCCAGCTTCGCGCTGCTGCAATCGATACCGCTTCGAACACGCCCGGATTGGTGGCGCTCACTACACGCACATCGCTGACAGCACCCTGCGCATCAACGTCGACGCGGAGCACCACCACGCCTGTCTGGCTCTGCTCGAACGCGCTCTTCGGGTAGCTCGGTGGTGGCATCCTGTCGACCCGGATCTCGCGATCCATGACGGCCACGGTTGGGCCGGCCGCCATTGCTCCACACTGGCTGGCCCACGCCACCGCCCCCATCCCCAGGCACAACCCGACCACCAGCACCTGCCCCGACACCCACGGCAATGCCTTCCGCTTGGACAGCTTCAACATGGCGATACGCTCCTTCAACACAGGCTGGCTGCGCCAGTGGCATACCGCCGGCGCAACCGGATGGACCAGCTGCGCCTTCAGCAGCGTGCTGGCGTAGAGGCCGCGCAGCGCAGGCTGCGGGGCAATGGTGCGGGCGTCGCAGGCCAGTTCCTGGTCACGCAGGAAGCGGCGTGCGGCCCATGGCAGCAGCGGATGGAACCAGAACACCGCGCGCATCAGCAGCAATACGCCGTTGGCCCAGTGATCGCCATTGCGACGATGGCTGTGCTCGTGCTGCAGGATCAGCGCCTGCTCCTGTGCAGTGAACTGCTGGTCGAAATCGGGGCCGACCACGATGCGCGGCCGCCACAGGCCCACCAGCGCCGGCAGCCCGGGATCGCCACTGGCCTGCCAGCTGCCATCGGCGCGTGCCTGCAGGGCGCCCATGCCGCGTTCGAAGCGGCGCTGTGCGCGCAGGTCGCGCAACAGGCAGACGCCCGCGCCCAGCGCCCACACCACCAACAGCAGCGAGGGCCATTGCAGAGATGACGCAGGCAGGCCCTCCACKGCTTCCGGCACGASCTTCAGCGGCAAGGTCGGCACATGCTGCAACAGCGCGACCTGTGGCAGGGGAATCAACAGCGTGGCCAACAKCAGGGGCAGCAGCCACCAGCTGCGGTAGGCCAGCCCGGCGCCGCCCAATCGCACCAGCAACGCCCGCGTCACCGCCAGCAGGACCACGCCCACCGCCAGCCACAAGCTGGCCTGCCACAGTCCGTCGAGCAGCTCATTCATGGTCCAGCTCCTGGATCAGCTTCTTCAGTTCGGCGATGTCCTGTGCGCTGAGCTGGCCGCGTTCGCTGAAGTGCGCGACCAGCGGTGCCACGCGCCCTTCGAAGACACGGCCGATGAAGTCCTGGCTCTGCGCCTCCACCCAGGCCTGGCGCTGCAGCAGCGGCCGGTACAGGTAGCGCCGGCCATCGCGCTCGGCGGCGATCGCGCTCTTGGTCAGCAGGCGGTTGAGCAGGGTCTTGATGGTCGGCTCAGCCCAGTCGCGGTGCGCCAGTGCGGCCACCACCTCGTCGGCGCTGCGCGGTGCCTGCTGCCACAGCACCTCCATCACAACGGCTTCGCTTAATCGAATCGACTGTCAACCCCTCGACCGGTAATTCATCACGCCTGCGCCAGCATGGGGGCCTCCACCGCAGGTATCGGCATGAAGCCCTTGCGCAAACGTGACTTCCCGGTTGAGCAGGCCCGGCGCTTCCTCGAACCCGGTCCGATCGTGCTGGTCAGCACCGCCTGGCAAGGCCAGCGCAACCTGATGACGATGGGCTGGCACATGGTGATGGGCTTCTCGCCCTCGCTGGTGGCCACCTACCTGTGGAACGAGAACCATAGCTTCAGCCTGGCCCGCAGCAGCGGCGAATGCGTGATCAACATCCCGGGCGTGGAGCTGCTGGACACGGTGGTCGATATCGGCAACTGCAGCGGCCGTGACGTGGACAAGTTCGAACGGTTCGGCCTGGATGCGATGCCTGCGCGGGAGGTGGGGGCACCGCTGGTGGGCCAGTGCCATTCCAGCTTCGAGTGCCGCCTGCATGACGACAGTCAGGTCGAATCGAGCAACCTGTTCATCTGGGAAATCGTGCGCGCCCATGTTGCGCCTCGCCCAAAGCTGCCGCGCACGGTGCATTACCGGGGTGATGGGCAATTCATGGTGTCCGGCGCCGAAGTCTCGCGTCGACGGCGGTTCAAGCCCGACATGCTGTAATGCCAGCACTCCCCCAAGCAGGACCGCCCCGGATGACCGAACACCTCACCGACCTCGACGCCGCCGTTGACTGGCTGTTTGCGCGCGTGGATGGGCCGCTGCGGATCGGTGCGCCGCTGGCGCTGGGTAAACCACACCGCCTGCTCAACGCCCTGTATGCGCGCGTCGAACAGGACCCGTCGCGGCCGCTGCAGCTGTATACCGCACTGTCACTGAACCCGCCGCAGGCAAAGGGCAACGGCCTGGAAGCGCGTTTCCTGGCGCCGTTCGCGGCCCGCCATTTCGGTGAAGACTTCCCGCGCCTGGCCTACGCCGATGCAATCGCCCGCGACGCGCTGCCGGCACACGTGCGGGTGGAAGAGTTCTACATGCAGTCCGGTGCCCTGCTCGGTTCGCGACAGGCGCAATCCAGCTACACCAGCCTCAACTACACCCACGCTGCCGACGCGGTAGCGCAGCGCGCGCCGCAGGTGATCGTGCAGAAAGTGGCGATGCGCCCGGACGACCGACGCCTTTCGCTGTCCTGCAACAACGACATCACCCAGGACACGCTGGACGCGATGACCGCACGCGGCCTGCCGCGCCCGCTGCTGGTCGCCGAGATCGATCCGCAGCTGCCCTATCTGGGCGGCACGGCCACGGTGGACGTGTCCTTCTTCGATCTGGTCATCACCCCGCCAGCGCCGTATCCGGCGTTGTTCGGCCTGCCACGGCAGCCGGTGGCCGACGCCGACTACGCCATCGGCCTGTAYGCCAGCACCCTGGTGCGCGACGGTGGCACCCTGCAGATCGGCATCGGCACCCTGGCCGATGCACTCAGCCACGCATTGGTACTGCGCCACACCGACAACGCACGCTACCGCCGCGTGTTGAACGCGCTGGATCCGCAACTGGCCAGCCATCCGCTGGTACAGGAGATCGGCGGACTGGACCCGTTCGAGATCGGCCTGTACGGCTGCAGCGAAATGCTCAACGAGGGCTTCCGCCGGCTGGTGCAGACCGGTGTGATCAAGCGCAAGGTGCATGACGATCTGGCACTGATGCAGCGCATCGAGAACGGCAGCACGCTGTCCATCGACCATGCCACGCTGGAGGCCGAGGGCGAATACCTGCACGGCGCGTTCTACCTGGGCTCATCCGAATTCTACGAATGGCTGCGCACCCTGCCCGAGGACGAATGCCGGGCGATCGGCATGCGCCGCATCAGCGAGATCAACCAGCTGTACGGTGGCAACGAAACGCTGGAGCGCCTGCAGCGCCGTCACGCCCGCTTCTTCAATTCCTGCATGATGGCCACCGCGCTGGGCGCGGCGGTATCCGACGCGCTGGAGGATGGCCGTGTGGTTTCCGGCGTGGGTGGCCAGTACAACTTCGTGGCGATGGCGCACGCCCTGCCGGAAGCGCGCAGTGTGCTGATGTTCCGCGCTGCCCGTGATGACCGCGGCCAGCGCGAATCCAATGTGCGCTGGAACTACGGGCACACGACCATTCCGCGCCACCTGCGTGACATCTATCTCAACGAGTACGGCATCGCCGACGTGCGTGGCCTGACCGACGACGACTGCGTGCACGCGATGACGGCCATCACCGAAGCACCGTTCCAGGGCGCCCTGCTGCAGCAGGCCTTTTYGGCACGCAAGCTGGCCGCCACGGCGCAACCTGATGCGCAGCGGCAGCAGCGCAACACACCCCAGGCGCTGGCGGCGGCGCTGGTGCCGTTCCGCAACGATGGCACCCTGCCCGATTACCCGTTGGGCAGCGACTTCACCGAGATCGAACAGGTACTGGTGAAGGCACTGGGCTGGCTGAAGGCCAATACACAGACGCGCGGCAGCAAGCTGCGTACCGTGTGGGACGCGCTGTGGCAGCCTGCAGGTGATGGTGACGCGGTGTATCTGCAGCGGATGGAACTGCAGTCGCCCAAGGACTTCGGCGAACGGCTCAATGCACGCTTGTTGAGGCTGGCCCTGGCGCGCACCGCGTGATCGCGCGGAGGGTAGCGCCGGGCCATGCCCGGCGGACAACGATCAGTGCCAACCAAGGTTGGCACCTACCGCATTGGCGCGGCGCGCTATCCTGTACCGATGAACGACGATTCCCGTTTCCTGCATGACCTGCAACGCCGCCAAGCCGATGGCGAGCACCTGCGTTATCTGTGCTTCTGGGGCCACCAGCCGCCGCGCATGGGCGTGGCGGCGTCGTGTTTCAGCCAGTGGTACGACGCAGGTTTCAACATCGACGGCGTGCACTACCCCACTGCCGAGCACTTCATGATGRCCGGCAAAGCGCGACTGTTTGGTGCCACCGACATCCTCGAACAGGTTCTCGCCAGCCGCACGCCTGACAAGGTGAAAGCGCTGGGCCGGAAGATCGACGGCTTCGACGAGGCTCTCTGGGCGCAGGCGCGCTACGCCCTGGTGGTCGAAGGCAATCGGGCCAAGTTCTCGCAGAATGCGGCGCTGGGTGATTTTCTGCGCGCCACGGCAGACCAGGTTCTGGTGGAAGCCAGTCCGGTGGATTTTATCTGGGGAATCGGCCTGGCCAAGGATCACGCCGATGCGCACAACCCGGCGCGGTGGCGCGGATTGAATCTGCTGGGGTTTGCGCTGATGGAAGTGCGGGACACGATGTAACGCGCATCCACGCGTGGCGTGGATCTACGGGCACGGCGGGCGAAACGGATCGACCGGCAAGGAAAAGGCCGGCTTTCGCCGGCCTTTTCCCTATTTCCATTGCAGCGGGACTTACAGCGCCTTGGCTGCTTCCACCACATGCGCGGTGGTGATGCCGAAGTGCTGGTACAGCTTGTCGGCCGGGGCCGAGGCACCGAAGGTGTCGATACCGATCACTGCACCATCCAGGCCGACGAACTGGCGCCAGAAGCCGGTGACGCCAGCTTCGATGGCCACGCGCTTGCGCACGGCGTTCGGCAGCACCGATTCGCGGTAGGCCGCATCCTGGCGCAGGAACACATCGGTGGACGGCATCGAGACCACGCGGGTCTTCAGGCCGGCCGCATCCAGCTGCGCCTTCGCTTCGGTCGCCAGCGAGACTTCCGAACCGGTGGCGATCAGGATCACGTCCGGAGTGCCGGCAGCATCGGCCAGCACGTAACCACCGCGCTCGATCTGTGCGATCTGCTCAGCGTCGCGCGGCTGGTGCGGCAGGTTCTGGCGGCTGAACACCAGGCAGCTCGGGCCGTCCTGACGGGTGATCGCAGTCTTCCAGCTCACGGCCGACTCGACGGCATCGCACGGGCGCCACACGTCATTGTTCGGGATGTAGCGCAGCGAGGCCAGATGCTCCACCGGCTGGTGGGTCGGGCCGTCTTCGCCCAGGCCGATCGAGTCGTGGGTGTAGACGTGGATGGCGTGGGCCGGGATCAGCGCGCTCATGCGCACGGCATTGCGGGCGTAATCGCTGAACACCAGGAAGGTGGCGTCGAACGGGATGAAACCACCGTGCAGGGCCAGGCCATTGGCGATCGCGGTCATGCCGAACTCACGCACACCGTAGTACACGTAGTTGGCATTGGCATCGTCGGTGGCGACGGACTTGCTGCCCTTCCACAGGGTCAGGTTCGAGTGCGCCAGGTCAGCCGAACCGCCCACGATTTCCGGCAGCAGCGGCGCGAACGCCTCGATGGCCAGCTGCGACGCCTTGCGCGAGGCAATGGTCTGGCCTTCGGCGGCAACCTGGGCGATGTAGGCGTCGGCCTTTGCGATGAAGTCGGCCGGCAGATCGCCATGTGAGCGACGGGTCAGTTCAGCGGCTTCGGCCGGGTACTGCGCAGCGTACTTGTCGAACTGCTGCTCCCACTCGGCCTGACGCAGGGTGCCGGTACCGCCGGCACGCCAGCCGGCGTAGATCTCTTCGGGAATCTCGAACGGACCGTAGTTCCAGTCCAGCGCCTTGCGGGTGGCTTCCAGTTCGTCCTTGCCCAGCGGTGCGCCGTGGCTGGATTCCTTGCCGGACTTGTTCGGCGAGCCGAAACCAATGGTGGTGCGGCAGCAGATCAGGGTCGGCTTGCCGTCCTGCGACAGGGCCGCTTCGATACCGGCCTTGATGCTCTCCGGATCATGGCCATCGACGCCACGGACCACGTTCCAGCCATAGGCCTCGAAACGCTCCGGGGTGTTGTCGGTGAACCAGCCTTCGGTGTTGCCGTCGATGGAGATGTGGTTGTCATCCCAGAAGCAGACCAGCTTGTGCAGGCCCCAGGTGCCGGCCAGCGAGGCGGCTTCGTGGGAAATGCCTTCCATCAGGCAGCCATCGCCCATGAACACCCAGGTGCGGTGGTCGACGATTTCCAGCTCCGGGCGGTTGAAGCGCTGTGCCAGCAGCTTCTCGGCCAAGGCAAAACCGACGGCGTTGGCGAAACCCTGGCCCAGCGGACCGGTGGTGGTCTCCACGCCCGGGGTCTCGTGACGCTCCGGATGGCCAGCGGTGTGGCTGCCCAGCTGGCGGAATGCCTTCAGCTGCTCGATCGGCAGGTCATACCCGCTCAGGTGCAACAGCGCGTACTGCAGCATCGAGCCGTGGCCGTTGGACAGCACGAAGCGGTCGCGGTTGAACCACTGCGGGTTGTTCGGGTTGTGACGGTGGTAGTCGTTCCAGAGGACTTCGGCGATGTCGGCCATGCCCATGGGCATGCCGGGATGGCCGGACTTTGCGGTTTCAACCGCATCGGCGGCGAGGAAGCGGATGGCGTTGGCCAACTGGCGACGGGTAGGCTGCGTCATGGTTCTGTCGGAATCGGGAGGCGGCCGCGGAACTGCGGGCGGCCTATTGTCCCACAGACGCCCGGCAGGGTCAGGTTGACCAGGGCATTAGTGCCGGCCGTTGGCCGGCAACGTCGTGATCTGCGCTGGATTCCGCATATGAAGAGGGGTCGGAGCCCCTTCCTGCGGAAAGGGATCCGACCCCGATCAGGCATTGACTGGGTCAGTTGTCCAGACGGGCCGCGGCGGCAGCGGCCTCGGCCGGAGTGTCCGGCGCTTCGCCCTTCGCCACCAGCGTGGTCAGGGCCAGGTCGCCGGTCACGTTCAGCGCGGTGCGGCACATGTCCAGGAAGTGGTTCACGCCCAGGATCAGGCCGATGCCCAGCGGATTGACGCCGACCATCGCACAGATCATCGCCACCACCGGCAGCGAGCCGGACGGCACACCGGCCGTACCGATACCACCAAGGATGCAGACCGCCATCACCATGACCTGCTGGCCGATGCTCAGGTCGACACCGAAGAACTGGGCCAGGAAGATCACCGTCACGCCCTCGAACAGCGCCGTGCCGTTCTGGTTGGCGGTGGCGCCCACGGTCAGCACGAAGCGCGACACGCGCTGCGGCAGGCCCATCTGGTCGGCCACGCGCAGCGCGGTCGGCAGGGTGGCGTTGCTGGAGGCGGTGGAGAAGGCCATCACCGTGGCCTCCTGGGTCTGGCGGAAGAACGCCAGCGGTGAACGGCCCGACAGCCATACCGCGGTGCCGTAGGTCACCACCATGTGCAGGCCCAACGCCAGCACCACCACGCCCACATACGCACCCAGGCGGATGATCAGATCGAAACCGAACAGCGCGGCCAGGTTGAACATGAAGCAGGCCACTGCATACGGCGCCAGGCGGATGACCAGGTTGATCAGGGTCATCGAGATCTCAAACACGCCTTCGATGGCGCGACGCAGCGGGGCGACTTTGGCCTCGTCGGTCAGCACCATGCCGATGCCGAACATCAGCGCGAAGAACATCAGCGACAGGATCGCGCCATTGTCGGAGGCGGCCTGCAGCACGTTGCTCGGCACGCAC